>JASFOJ010000009.1:0-57986 GCA_050116575.1 Gammaproteobacteria bacterium
GGCGGAACTGGCACCGCAGGAAGTTCATCCTTTGTTGCAAAAAACGTTTGCGCAATTGTGGTCGGAATATTGTGTCGACCATCCCACAGAGGCTGATTCCATCTGGCCGGTCAGTTTCCCCTGGTAATCGAATTTACTACGCAAAACAAGTGGTTGGCCGTTAGATCCACGTTTTTCGCGGACGATATTTCGGTAAATTTTCGCCAGATTGATCCGATATATTTTTAAACATAATTCCTTTTTAGTCGTCGCTTAAACACTAAAAAACGAATTTTGCGTAGGGATGCGCCTATACTAAAGGTATTGGGATGTGGGTGTGTAAAATTGGGTATGTACAACAGTAACGATACGCTCAGTTGGTATGCTGACGAGCAGCCGGCAGATGCAATGGCAGTAGCACGTAAACCCAAGTTGTTGATCGTAGATGATTCAGCCACCATTCGGGCAACTTTGTCCCGGGCAGTGGGTGATGAGTTCGATACCATCGAAGCGACTAACGGTAAGGAAGCGTTGCGCCTGGCTAATGAAGACCAGGCCATTGACCTGGTGGTGACCGACCTGGAGATGCCGCTAATGAACGGCTATAAGCTGATCAGTGCGATGCGTGCTCATGAGTCCAGCCGATTGGTCAACATGCCGGTTATCGTGGTCACCGGTGATAACGATACCGCGGCCAGGGAAAAGGCGTTTATTGCCGGTGCCAATGACTTTATCGCCAAGACCAGCGATCACGTGGAATTCCTGGCCCGGGTGCGCGCTCATGTCAAGCTGGCCCAGACCATCCAGGAACTGGAACAAAGCCGGCTCTTCCTGAAGGAACAGGCCGATACCGATCCCCTCACCAAACTCGCTAACCGGCGCAGCTTTTTTCAGTCGGCATCCACCAGTCTGGCGCAAACCTTGCGCCAGAATGAACACTTCAGCATTATTATTCTCGATATTGACCACTTTAAGCGCATCAACGATACCTACGGCCATCAGGCGGGCGACGTGGTGTTGCAGCAACTGTCGATGGTGTTGTCCACCGCGATCCGGGAAGGGGATTCGCTGGCGCGCATCGGCGGCGAAGAGTTCGTGGTTGCCTCGCCGTATACTAACCGGCTGGCGGCCATTGTATTATCCGAACGTCTGCGCAAAGCCGTTGAAGGCTCTGAATTCATGTTTGACGGTAATCGAATACCGGTGACTATCAGTCTGGGCATCGCGTCGTTGAGCAAGGCCGGTGATGATATTGACCGGTTGCTGGCCATTGCCGACTCCCGTCTGTATCTTGCCAAACAAAAAGGCCGTAACCGCATTTGCGCTTCCGACAAGGCTGGCAAAATGGATCGGCTGGCTGATTCGGATATGGTGTGTCCCAAACTGGATGAAGCGATCACCATGATCAAGCACGGCAATACCTTTCGTCTGCAGCCCCACCTGTATGAATTATGTGAGCAGATGTTTCCGCTGCTGGAACTCATCAGCGAACAGCCCACCGATCCACCCCTGGACATGGAAAATATCGCGCAAGTATTCGCGGCCCTGAAAAAGAAGGGCGATTGATAACCGCGTTCGTTGCTGTGCCGGCAAGATGGAGCGGTTTTATGTCCTTATCGGTGCACGGCCCAACGTAGGGTGGGCACGGCCCACCAGTAAGATTGATTCGTGTTGTTAAGTGTTGGCAGGAACTACGGGCATTGTTCTGTGCCGGCCAGAATTTGGCGGGAAATACACCCAAAGGGCATGCGCTTCGCCCAACCCGCGGGAAATGCAAGCCAATTAATTAACCGGCTTCGTTGCTGTGAAGAAGCCTTACAGGCGATAAAGCGTTATTCTGCGCAGGGCTCTTGATCCGCGAGGCAAATTGCCGCGAAGTGTCAACCTCGATTAGCCGCCACTTCAGTTTTTTTGCCACACCAATATCCGGTTATTGGCCGGCATCGCATAATCGCTGATGCGCTTCATGCCATTC
Source organism: Gammaproteobacteria bacterium (assembly GCA_050116575.1). Taxonomy (GTDB): domain Bacteria; phylum Pseudomonadota; class Gammaproteobacteria; order SZUA-152; family SZUA-152; genus JAKEGK01. Next base: position 1,955 of record JASFOJ010000009.1, read on the forward strand.
GCCGCGGCCAACTCATCCAATGCTTCAATATCCCGGATACCACTCTTCGGGTCGCGCGCCTTCAACCATTGATCAAACCGCGCGTTGCTGTCGCTGGTGTACCGGCCGTCGTAATTGAATGGACCGTAGAGGCAAAAAAGGCCGCCGCTTTTGAGTACGTTGCCAATACCGGTGAACAGTTGTTCCACTTCCAGCCACGCCATGATATGCGTGGTATTGGCACTGAATACCGCGTCATATTGTTGCGCCGGCCAGTGATTGTGGGCCACGTCCAGTTCCAGTGGCGGTAATACATTGTCCAGTCCCGCGTCGGTAATCCATGCCATGATACTGGTATGTGAAGCTACGACATCACTGGGTTGCCACACCAGGTGCGGCAATTGGGAGGCGAAAAAGATGGCGTGTTGGCCGGTGCCACTGCCTATTTCCAGCACGGTATGAACATCGGCAAATTCTTTTTTTAATATTTCAAGAATAGGTTGCTTGTTTTGTTCGCAGGATTCTGCAAATTGCTTCATAGACAAACCTTACATGGGGATCGGTTACGTGATGCAGTCAGGTGTTGAGTGAGCGGCCGCCGTCGACGTTTAGTACATGTCCCGTGGTATAGACAGCGTCTCTGATCAAAAACACGGCCGCGTTGGCGATATTAACAGGATCGCCGCGGCGTTTAAGAAAGGTTCGCGAAATGATACGTTGCTTGGTCACCTCATCGATTTCACTTTCGGGCCACAAAATAGCACCCGGTGCAATAGCGTTGACTCGCACTTCCGGGCCCAGTTCGCAGGCCAGGGATTTGGTCAGCATGACCAACCCCGCTTTGGCTATACTGTATACTGGGTGGCGTTTTAACGGGCGATCGGCATGAATATCCACGATGTTGACGATACAACCGTGCTGTTGCTGTAAATAGGGAGCGGCCGCCTGTGCCAGAAAAAAAGGCGCTTTCAAATTGGTGCCAATCAGATCGTTCCACTGATCAAGGTCCACGGTGCCCAGGGGGGTGGGATAAAAACTGGAAGCGTTGTTGATCAATACATCCAGCTTGCCCCACGCAGCGGCGGCATTTTTAACAACCGGCAATATGTTTGAGTCATCCAGTAAATCCGCCTGAACCAGAACCACAGAGCCCTCGCGCTGGCGGTTAAGCTCCTCTTGCAGTTGCAGGGCCCGCTCGCGGGAGGACCGGTAATGCAGTACCAGGTTCGCACCCTGGGAATGCAGTGTCCTGGCGGTTTGCGCGCCGAGCCGATGGACACCGCCGGTAATCAATATGACTTTTTCGGTTAAATCCATTTTCGATACGTTTGCCGGCGACTCTGTGTTATTCTCCACGCCTTTACCCCTTTGGTTTTATTGGTATCACTGTACCCCAAAACCGCGATTAACGGAAAGCGCATTGCGGCCGTTGGCGCTGTTAGGGGGCCGGTTTTTATATGAGTCGCTATCCAAACAGATTGAAAACGCTGGAAAAACAACTGGCGCAACTACCGTCGCCACCACCGCAGGCACAGCATCATAGTCAGCGGCTGGTTGAGCGCATCGTCGATGAAATCAAACAAGGCGGCCCCATCACCTTTGAGCGTTACATGGCGCTGGCGTTAACCGCGCCCGGCCTGGGCTATTATGTTGCCGGCAACCACAAGCTGGGCGCCGCCGGAGATTTTGTTACCGCGCCGCAAATCTCGCCGGTGTTTTCCCGCTGCCTGGCCCGGCAATGTGAAGCAGTGTTGCGCGAGCTTCAGGCGCAGGGCCCGGCTGATATTCTGGAGTTTGGCGCCGGTTCCGGCATCATGGTGGCGGATGTGTTGCTGGAGCTGGAGCAGCGTGAGTGTTTGCCCGGACACTATTTCATCCTGGAGGTTAGCGGCGAACTGGTCGAGCGTCAGCGGCAAACGTTGCAAACAAAAGCGCCCCATCTTTTGTCCCGCGTGCAATGGCTGGACACGTTACCGAAAACCGCCATTAACGGTATCGTGCTGGCCAACGAAGTCCTTGACGCATTGCCGGTGCATCGCTTTTATAAAGAAGCTGCATCGGCGGGCGAGTGCTATGTGGACTGGAACGGGGAACGTTTTGTCTGGCAGCATGGTCCATTCAGTAGTCCGTTCGTTGAACAACGGGTTGATGCCCTGTTGGAGCAGTTACCGTCACCTTACATATCGGAGCTCAATCTGGCGGCGGAGGCGTGGGTCGGTTCGCTGGGCGACATACTGCAGCGGGGTGTTGTGTTGATCATTGATTATGGTTTTCCCCAAAAGGAGTATTATCACCCGCAGCGTTGTCAGGGTACATTAATGTGTCACTACCAGCACCGGGCGCACGATGATCCGTTTGTATATCCCGGATTGCAGGACATTACCGCTCACGTGGATTTCACCGCGGTTGCCCACGCGGCGCATGATGCCGGGTTGCGGCTGGCCGGTTATAATACGCAAGCGTTTTTTCTGATAGCCAACGGTCTGGAAGAATTTGCCCGTTCCCTCGATGTTGAAGATCCGGCGTATGTGAAGCTGGCGCAGCAAATCAAGACGCTGACCATGCCCGGTGAAATGGGGGAGTTGTTCAAGGTGATGGCGCTAGCCAAACAATTTGATCAATCATTGCAGGGGTTCGCACTACAGGATATGCGCGGGCGGTTGTAGTCGTTTAAGTTTTTGTTGTTTTTGTCAGTGGCAGACAGGTGTTGTTTTATGTCAGAAAGAATTAAAGAAACCCAGTCTATGTTGGCCAGGCACCATGGCGATGGTGAAGCTTTTGCACAGCTAATGGTCGAAACCTGTGCCGGGCGTTTTAACGACGCGTTCTGGCAAATGTGGGAACAGACCATTGTTCCGGGATTGCCGCAGGAACCTGTTATTGTTGATCTGGGGACAGGACCGGGTACGTTTATAAAAGCGCTCGTTGAAAAGTATCCCGATGTGACCGCGTATGGCGTGGAATGCGCGCCCTACATGCTGCAGGCGGTGGGCGAGTTGCCGGCCCGCGCCAAGGTCATCGAGGCGGATTTGCAGGATCCCGCGTTGCCCTTTGAGGACAACAGTGTCGATGTCGCCATCGCATCGGTAGTGGTACATGAAATGCATCAACCCATTCGCATGTTCCGGGAAATTTATCGTATCCTGAAACCTTCCTCCATCTTTTACATCTATGACTGGGTGCGCGTGCCACTGCAGGCGTATTTGAACAATGCCGATACTGATCCATTTGCGGCGGATGTTTCCACCGATGAGCTGGAAGACCTGTTTATCCATTTTATTGAGCACAATCGATTCAGCCTGGAAGATCTGGTATTCATGCTGAATAATACCGGCTTTCGCGTCAGTGATACCGGGTATAAAAATGAGGGCCAGCATGCGTGGTTGCTGGTAGAAAAACCATAATAATAAGGTAAGCTATCTCTATGGACCTGTTTCAAGCAATTGTATTGGCCGTTCTGCAAGGCCTCACGGAATTTCTGCCCATATCCAGTTCAGCGCATTTGATTCTGGTGCCGCAATTGGTCTCGAGCTGGCAGGACCAGGGACTGGCCTTTGATGTGTCGGTACACGTGGGAACATTAAGCGCCGTATTGATCTATTTTCGCCGCGAAGTGACCGAGATGGCGGTTGATTGGGTCAGGTCCGTGTCATCACGCCAGCAAACCATGAACAGTAAACTGGCCTGGGCCGTGTTGTTCGGCACGATCCCCGTGGGGTTAGCCGGTTTGACGTTCAAGGATTATATTGAATGGAACCTGCGCTCGCCGTCGGTCATTGCCGTAACCACGGTGGTATTTGGTTTGTTATTATGGTGGGCTGACGTTACCGGCAAGCGTGCCCGCGATGAATACACCATCACGATAATCGATGTGATTGTCATTGGTTGTGCGCAAGCCGTGGCACTGATTCCCGGCACCTCCCGCTCCGGGATAACCATAACCGCCGGATTGATGCTGGGGCTTAGCCGCGAAGCCGCCGCGCGATTTTCATTTTTATTGTCGATTCCCGTTATTTTACTCTCAGGCGGCCTGGTGGGACTGGATCTCATTGAGCAGGCGGTGCCGGTGCAATGGTCGCTGATGATCATCGGTACGGTGTTGGCCGGGGTGACTGCGTACCTGACCATTCATTTCTTTCTTAAGCTGCTGGAACGAATGGGTATGTTACCGTTTGTGATCTACCGGCTGGCGTTAGGCGCATTCCTGTTTTATATGTTCGGGCTTAATTTTTAGCCGCGTTTGTCGCTGCATCAGTCCCTGCTCTCTATCCGCCTATCCGCGGCAGTGTCTTGTGCGGATCAGCCTTCCTTGCGATGTTTTAAGCGCTCTCGTTTTATGTTCAGATTTGGATGGCGCTGCACCACGAATACAATGGGCTGGCGATTCATTTCGATCGAGTTGACCATGAACATTTTTTGAACCATCAGATCGTTGCTTTCAATCATATTGACAATTTTGGGAATATTCCAAAGATAACCGGCCTGATAAAAAATGGTTGCTCCGGGTTTCATGTAGTTTTTAACCTGGGCGAAGAACCGTTCATGTACCGCCCACAAGCTCTTATTTCTTTCATTATATGGATATTCAATGTTCAAAATGATGGTGTCAAATTTCTCATTGTCTTTGATGGGCGCAAACAGATCGCCCTGGCGCACGTCAATCTTACTGGACAGGCCGTGATACTTGGCGTTGTAAATGGCGTCGTTCACCGCATCCTGGTTAAGGTCGGTAGCCACGACATGATGGGCTTTTTCCGCGGCGAAAATTGCCTGGATGCCCGCGCCGGTGCCGATGTCCAGCACATCATCTCCGTCATGGACGGTTGTATGTTCCAGTAAAAAGACACTTTGAACGGACGGCACCACGGTTGACTTGGTGACAAAAAAATCCTTACCGGCAGCCCGCACTTTATAAGTGTCCGGGCTGTCTTCCATATAGCCGTAGTAAATTAATTGCAGATTGCCGGGATGTTCGACGACTTTTCTGTAGGCCGTTGATTGGCCGCAGCCGGAAAATATGATCGGAATCATGATAAAGGCGAGATATTTTTTTATGTCCATAGTCGTATTAATTTCCTGACGGTGAATCCGTTTACCTTTGACAGAAGATGCTGGTTTAGTGTTCCATACAAAACGTATATTCGGGCGAGTTAGCCTTTGTGGTTAGCTCTGAAGATTTGAACTCGCCAGGGGAGGCCGCTCAAGGCACGATTGCCGCCCTTGGAGAGGTAGCCCTTGGAGAGATAGCCTACATTCCCTGCGGTTTGCGCCTTGCACTTGCGCCTTGAGTGGCTTTCCAAATGCACGCTTTATATAAGACAATACGCTAGAATCTGTTTTGTCTATTGTAAGCACATTGTTGCAAATTGTATGGTAGAGCGAAAGACCAAATAGCCGCCAGGAAACGTCATTGTATTCCGATTGTTGAACATTTGTAGCAACCGGATGACAAAAAGCGGGGGAGGAAACTTACGGATACAGTCTATTGGCATTTATTGGGCGGGCTCGCCGCGTTGAGTTCAGCATTTTGCTGGGCGGTTTCCGCCGTGCTGTTCCAGCAACTGGGCGAGCATGTTTCTGCGTTGGCCATGAATCTGTTTAAAGGAATTGTGGCGGTTATCTGCATTGGCGTGATTCTGGTGCCCACCGGCCTGGCGCAAATGTCCCATGATGCTTTTTTACTGCTGGCGCTCAGCGGTCTGGTGGGTATTTGTCTTGGCGATACGTTGTTTTTTCTGACCATTAACCGGCTGGGCTCTCGCCTGACGCTGTTGATGGGAAGCCTGATTCCGGTGGCAACGGCTTTAATCGCGGTGCTGGTATTAGGCGAACGTATCGGACTGCCTGCTGCGAGTGGTCTGTTGTTAACCATCGTCGGTGTTAGTTACGTATTATGGGAGCGTTCACCGGTCAAAGCGGAGTTTACCCAGTGGCGGTTGGGCGTGTTTCTGGGTTTGTTGTTTGTGCTGGCCAATGCGCTGGGGATTATCTTTACCAAGGTCGGCGTAAAAGATGTTCCTGCCCTTGATGCAACGTTTATACGAACGGTATGGGCGGTATTAGGGTTGTTTTCCTGGGCAGTGTTAACTCGCTCGGTTGCCAAGTGCATTGAGCCTGTCACCAGCCCGCGGTTGCGTAATCGTCTGTTAGCGGCGTCGGTTATCGGCGCGTTTCTGGGTACCTGGTTGTCCGTCGCGGCACTGAAATATACCCATGCCGCGGTAGCCGTTACCCTAAATTCAACCAGCCCGTTGTTCGTGTTGCCGTTGGCCATGGTGGTGTTGAAGGAGCAGATTACATGGCGGGCGGTCAGTGGCGCGTTTGTGGCGATTATGGGTATTACGGTGTATTTTTTTAGTCTGGAATGGTAAGCACTTTTTTCGAAATCCTCATGCCAACCGGTTAGTTTTCTTCTGTTAAAAGCCAAATTATACCGTTAAGCCGTGCATTCTGACGCGGCTTTACATTTTTTAACAATGCATAAACATGATCTGAATCATGTTGACTATCGGCGGACACCCCTATTTAATGTTTTGGTTAATGTTAGGGGCGGCTCTGAATTTAATTCGCGCTTTCTTAAATTAACCAGCCTGTTGCATGTGTTGGTTCTGGGGGGTTGCCAATAATGAACAGCAGCTTATGCACCGTAAGATCGGTTAAGTTCTTACGATGCATGCCGTGGCTAATTAAGCGGTTTAGTAACTCAATAATGTTAGCGATTTTTTGTGAGAGTATGAGGGTATAAAAATGAAATTATTAAAAGTCTGGTCCCGGTCTCTGGCGTTGCTGGTATTGTTTGGTGCGCAAGTGACAATGGCGGATGACATGCTGGATGTGCCGGTGGGTATTTCGCCGGTGATGAGTTCAGCGGCTATGTTTATCGCCAAGGAAAGGGGCTATTTCAAGGAGCAGGGCATTAACGTTGTGATCAACCCGTTCAAGGCCTCCGGGGCCAAGATGGTGCCGTTCCTGGCTACTGGCCAGTTGTTTGTGGGCGGCGGCAATATCAATGCCGGTATGTATAACGCCATTGCCAACGATATTCCCATCAAGATTGTATCGGACAAGGGCACGGTGAGCCCGGGTCATGGTTACCTGGCATTTGTCGTTCGCAAGGACCATGTGGACAGCGGCCGCTACAAGGGATACAAGGATTTGAAAGGGATGCGGATGGCGGTGACCGCCAAGGGCGTGTCGCAGCAAATTGTTACCGAGATGTATCTGAAAAAAGCGGGATTAAGTCTGGATGATATTGATCTGAAATACCTGGGGTACTCCGACATCAATATCGCGCTGGCCAATAAATCCATTGATGCCTCGGTTCAGATTGAACCATTGGTGGCCGCGGCCGTCGATAAGAATATCGCGGTAAGAGTCGCCGGTGATGATGAAATTTATCCCAACCAGCAAAGCGCGGCGATTTTTTATTCACCGGTGTTTATGGAAAAGCATCCGGAAAAAGCCAAGGGTTTTATGGTCGCGTACGTAAAAGGTTTGCGCGACTATAACGATGCCTTTGAGAAAAACAAGGGCAAGGACGACATTATCAAGATCCTCACCAAGCATACCCGTATCAAGGATGCATCCATTTACAACAAGGTGGTTCCGGTGGGTTTAAGTCCCGACGGCATAGTGAACATGCTGAGCCTGAAAAAGGACGCGCAATGGTATACCGAAAAAGGGTTTGTTAAACAGCTGCCGGATATCGATAAGATCGTGGATTTAAGTTATGCCAGGCATGCTGTCAAGGTGCTGGGACCCTATAAACAATAATCTCCGGGTGCGTTAACCGGCAGCGCTTGCCACACTGTCACATTGACACTGAGGCCAGCAATGCAAAGCCGCCGTAATGCCGGGGCGTGAAATCTCGTACAAGGTGTGAAGCGTCATGTAAAACTTCACGCCCCGGCTATCTTTGTATACGATGTACGGTGTATCTAATGCATCGCACCGTCACGTGCTACGAGCGTAGCCCGGGAGAATTGTCATTTCCAATCATCCACAAATTGCCTGTAAAGGCCTGGCCAAGCGTTTTGTCAGCCAGGGTGGGCCGTTGCTGGCTTATCAGGATGTGTCCTTTCAGATCAGGCCCAGCGAGTTTGTCTGCGTGCTTGGGCCCAGCGGCTGCGGTAAAACCACGTTGCTGCGGACCATCGCTGGCCTGGAAACGCCCACCGACGGTGAGTTGTTTATTGCGTCGTCCGGTGAAGATCTGGATGCGGATATCAGTATGATTTTCCAGGAGCAAGGATTGTTTCCCTGGATGACCGTTTACCGCAATCTGGCGTTTATTCTGGAAAACAATCCGCGTTTTGATAAACAGGAGATTCCATCGGTCGTTACTGAATTCCTGACCAGGGTCGGGTTGGAAAAATTCTCCCAATATTATCCTCACCAGTTGTCAGGCGGCATGAAACAGCGGGTCAGTATCGCCCGTGGCTTTGCTACCCAACCCGAGATCCTGTTAATGGATGAGCCATTTGTATTTCTGGACTTTCAAACCCGCATGCACTTGCATGCGTTGCTGTTGTCATTGTGGCAGGCGCAGCGAAAAACCGTGGTGTTCGTGACCCATGATATCGAGGAGGCGGTATTATTGGCGGACCGTATTATCGTAATGACCGCCAGGCCGGGGCGGGTCAAGCTGGTAATCGACGTGGAACTGCCGCGCCCAAGGGATATTTTTTCCGTGCGTGAGTCGCCGGATTACCTCAACTATGTACATGTCATCACCGAGCAACTGAAGGAAGAAATGCAGTTGGCTACGCTGGATCAGGTCAGACCCAATGAATAGACTTTACACCCATGGTCGACGGCTGTTGTTGTTTTCCCTGTCGCCGTTGGCGCTGTTTTTGATTTGGGAAATCTGTGCGCGGTTGGGTTGGCTGGATGTGCGGTTTTTCCCGGCGCCCAGTACCATTGTCTATCATTTGATTTTCGTCAGCCCCGAGGAAGGCATACTCACGGACATTGCGTTTAGTGTCTATCGTATTATTATCGGCTATGTTGTCGGTTGCGGGCTGGGTATGGTGCTGGGGGTCGGCATGGGATTGTCACGGGTGTTACGCATGATGTTTTACCCTGTTATTGTCGTGACTTATCCCATTCCCAAAATCGCGGTGTTGCCGCTTATCATGCTGATTTTCGGAATCGGCGACCTGTCGAAGATCGTGGTGGTTGCCATCGGCAGTTTTTTTCTGGTGTTAATTAATACGCTGCACGGCGTGGATAACCTCGACAAGATCTTTCATGATGTTGCCCGTGTTTATAAAGTCAGCTACCGCAGTTTTATCGTGAAAATCGTGCTGCCCGGTGCGTTGCCATCCATATTTACGGGGCTCAAGCTGGCGATCGGTTACAGCCTGGTGATCGTGGTGGCGGCGGAATTTTCCGGTGCCAGCCGTGGTATTGGATACCTGATATGGCAGTCGTGGGAAACCTTTTCCATCAAATCCATGTACGCCGGGATCTTCGTGATCGGGATGCTGGGGTTTATTTTCTCCTACACACTGGATGTGCTGGAACGGCGTTTGGTGCCATGGAAAGACAAGAAATAGGGTGACGGCTTATATTCTCATGCACCGCGCGCAGTTGTTACAATGTGGCGCGATGGCATTAACCAGTGGCGATCAGTTTCGGTGCGCGTATAACGTCCTGGAATGGCATGTAGTCGGGATTAAAGAATTGTGTTGCCACTTCATCGGCAAAATATTTACCGAGTTTGGTCAGCCAGATTTCCCGGTCGTCTTCCGCCAGCAGGCCCAGCTGTTTTAATGAAGCGACTTCTTCCCTGAAAAAACTGTTGATGGTTTTACCGGTGCGTTCGGTAAACTGTTGTTTGTCAACCTTCATGTTTTTCAACGGCAGGATGAACGAGCGGCGTATTTCGTCATCGTCGCTGCGGATCTTGCCCCGGTTAATAGCGACCTTGCCCTGGTCGATGAGCGAGTAATAGTTCTGCAGGTTGGCGTCGCCGATATTAATGGCAAACACGCCCCGTAATGTCGACCATGCCGATACACCAACGCCGGCGACATCCGCCAGGTCCGCTGCCCAGTCACGCAGGTAGTGTGAGATGTATTCCGGTTTTTTGGCAAAGCAACGGGTTTGATGTTCATGAAAACCGTGCTCTTCTGAAATCAGGATGCCAAGGTATTTCATCAGCAGGACGTCATCGGTTTCCGGGAAGCGTTCCGGGTTCTTTTTGGCCTGGACAATAATATTACCCTGACGGTCACCATGCTGTTTGATGCGCAGCCGGTAGAGCTGGTAGCCCTCGATATCCAGTGACACCGCCTGCAACATGTGTTCGGCCCACATCTCAACAGTCTGGTTCGGGTAACCGTAAATCAGGTCGATGAAGACATTACCGATACCGGCTTTGCGCATGTTGTCGATGGATTCCAGGGTTTGCGCATGGGTATGGACACGGCCCATGTAACGCAAAATGTCATCATCAAACGACTGGACGCCGAGGCTGATCCGGTCGACGCCATAGTCTTTCATAATGCGCAACTTTTCGAGGCCTTCTTTGCCCAGCAACGTTCCTGGTTCGGCTTCCACGGAAAATTGCGTACAACCACTTAAATCGTAATGCGTGGTGTACATTTTCATGAAGCGTTCCATTTGCTTCGGAGAAGGATAGGTGGGGGTGCCGCCGCCGATTAATACCGATTGCACGGGAATGGCATCCAGCCCCATGTTTTGTTTGTAAAGGATCATTTCCCGTTCGAGGTAGTCAAGATAAACATCCACTTCCTCGGACTTGCTCTTGGTTTTGGTGATCCAGTGGCAGAAGGTGCAGCGGGAGGGGCAAAACGGAATATGACCATAACCGAGCAACGGCCGGGCGGGGCGCTGGTCCAGGTTCTCGAACAGCGGTTGTTGGTCCATATCGCTGAACATGGTCAACGGCGGGTAGCCGATCACCGGAAAGAAACGGGCGCCACGATCGGGCAGAATGCCGGAGTCACGTATAGACTCCACACCCATATCAGTCATTTCCTGGCGCGCGCGCCCAATCCATTGTTCGATAGTCATGATTACTGCCCCCGAGAAAACCTTATAAACGACGCGGATATGCGGCGCCTTCTGTCCCCTGGGATCATCGTATTATTTTTCCCGGATAAGGTCTATGCCGGGATTCGTTTTTTGGCCTTGATCAGCCATTATCCGATGACAAGCATTGCAACACCCGGGGCCGCGTAGACTCTTTGATAAGCATAATTTAATTCGAATTCATCGAAGCCCAGGGCGTATATACCGGCGAAACCCACCCAATTGGCCTCTTTGCGATGATCAATCATTGTCATGTAAGACGCTGTCAGTGAAACGAAAACATCGCCGGCCACGCTTGTGGACATCATTGCGGAGGGAACGGTTATTGCTTGCCGAGGATAGCGGTTGATGATCCCGCCCAAGACCCCGGAGACCACCAGGTAGACCCGCAACGAAATGCGTGGTGAGTATGTATGGTGCTCCACGTTTTCTCCAGGCGTGCGGCCCTTTGAGATTACGCATCGACATTTAAACCAGGATACCTAAAATAGCGGGGCACAGCGAAGTGAAGATGGTTTCAAAAATACCGCTGCTACTCATTAATATGACCAACAGACGTTACAAGTCCAGGACGGTACTCACTATATGACCACCTATGCGATCGGTGATGTCCAGGGATGCTACGACGAACTACAAGCTTTACTGGACGCCCTCAAATTTGATTTCCGTAAAGATACTTTGTGGTTGGCCGGCGACCTGGTTAATCGGGGACCCCGTTCCCTGGAGGTGCTGCGCTTCATCAAGTCTCTCGGGGATTGCGCGGTGAGCGTGCTGGGTAATCACGATCTGCATTTACTGGTTCACGCCCACGGTTATGAATCGTCTAAAAAAGGCGATACTTTAGAGTCCATATTACAGGCGCCGGACCGGGAGGAGTTGCTTACCTGGTTGCGGCAACGCCCCTTGCTGCACCATGATCCCTATCGACAAATTACCTTGATACATGCAGGGCTTGCGCCCCAATGGACATTGCAGGATGCCATGCACTGTGCCCGGGAGGCGGAAAAGATACTGCGTGATGATGACGCCATGCACGATTTTCTGGAGAACATGTACGGCAACAATCCTGACCAGTGGCACCCGGACCTGAAGGGCTGGGAACGCCTGCGTTTTATCATTAACTGTTTTACCCGGCTGCGCTACGTGGGTGCCAACGGCCGGTTGAGATTGAAAGCCAAGGGCGCGCCGGGCTCACAGCCGGCCGATTGCGTGCCCTGGTTCCAGGCTCCACAGCGCAAAACACGAAACGACAAACTGATATTTGGCCATTGGTCGACGCTGGGATTTTACAGCGGCGACAACGTCGTGGCGCTGGATACCGGCTGTTTGTGGGGCGGCAAACTCACGGCTATTAATGTGGATGAAGCTGTTGCCACTGGACAACCTCAACCCGTGTCCGTTAACTGTCAACAGGCGCAAAAACCTGAGTTGGGCTGATATGTTGCGGCTACGGGCCAAACACTATGGCGCTAATTCAAAATAAGCTCGGAAAGACTTTCTGCATTCTGGAGCGCTTCGCTAAATTCGCCCGGCGATCCAATTCACTACCGGCCAGGAAATGCCGGGCAGGTAATCCGGCATTCATAACTGTCTGATTCGCTTGGGACGGGCGTGCATCGGCGCCCTGGAATAAGACGTTAAAAAATTTTTGCCGGTTTAACCCTTTTCTCCCTGCGTTTCGTTTAACTCCTGTAACAACCACAATTCCAAAGGAGTATCCCATGAAACGTTACGTCATATTATTGCTGTTGTTGTTAGTGATGCAGGTCGGCTGCAGTACACCGCCAATCCCTGCTGATCAAACACCGCAAGAGAACGATAAGACGGCAAACAGCACAGAACCATCAGTCTCCGCTCACGATACAAAAGAAGCCGATAAACAACCGCAACAAAAGCCGTTACTCACCGCCGGTGGCGCCGATAGCAAGTTAAAGAAAAATAATTCGCAGAGCGCACCGGTAACACCAAAACCCAAGCCCGGTAATGAAAAGCTGGAAGAGCACAAGCGCGCCGATACCAGTACTGATGTTGCTGCCGCGGCTCCCAGAGAGATGGACCGGCGGGTATTGATGTCAGGAAGCAAACCTAATGTTGCCAGGCGACAGACGATACAGTCCTACAGCGCCGCAGGTATTGCCCCGGTGGTCCCGCCCCGTATACGTTATCCCAGCGAACCGCTGGACCGTGAAAACTATGAGCATCTTGAAGATAATCCGGTGCTGCGGGTGGCGGAGAAACCGGTATCCACTTTTAGCATTGATGTGGACACCGGCAGTTATACCAATAGCCGCCGTATCCTCCATGAAGGCCGATTGCCCGCCAAAGACGTGGTGCGTGTGGAAGAGTTTATTAACTATTTCAATTATGATTATCCCGCCCCCGAAAGCCAGGACACTCCGTTTAACGTGATTACGGAACTGGGTCCAACGCCCTGGAACCGTAAAACACACTTGTTGCATATCGGTATCAAGGGCTATCAATTGCCGGAAACACAACTGCCGCCGTCGAACCTGGTATTTCTCATTGATGTCTCCGGTTCCATGCGATCGCAAAACAAGCTGGCGTTACTTAAAAAGTCACTGCAATTGCTGACCCAAAAATTGCGCGCCGAGGACAAGATTTCCATCGTGGTGTATGCCGGCGCCAGTGGTGTGGTGCTGGAACCCACTGCCGGTTCGAACAAGGCGCGCATACTCACCGCGCTGGAAAGCCTGAGCGCGGGTGGCTCCACCAACGGCGCAGCCGGTATTCGACTGGCCTATTTGAAAGCTCAGCAGGGTTTTATAAAGGGCGGCATTAACCGCGTCATCCTGGCCACCGATGGCGATTTCAACGTGGGGACGGTTAACTTCGAGGCCCTGAAAAACCTGGTGGAGGAAAAACGCAAATCCGGCGTATTCCTGACGACACTGGGATTTGGCGCCGGTAACTATAACGATCATCTCATGGAACAGTTGGCCGATGCGGGCAATGGCAACTACGCCTATATCGATACCTTAATGGAAGCGCAAAAGGTACTGGTTCATGAAATGGGCTCGACGCTGAATGCCATTGCCAAGGACGTTAAAATACAAATTGAATTCAATCCCGCCGTGGTTGCCGAGTATCGGTTGGTTGGCTATGAAAACCGCGCCTTGCGCCGGGAAGATTTTAACAATGACAAGGTGGATGCGGGCGAAATCGGGGCCGGTCATACGGTAACGGCAATCTATGAAATCGCCTTACAGGGACAGGATGAACAGATGGTTGATCCGTTGCGTTATCAGGAAGGTGAGACGGCAGCGAACAAAACATCGCAGGCCAATGAACTGGCGTTTCTGCGGCTGCGCTATAAAAAGCCGGACAGTGAAAAAAGTATATTAATGGAAACGCCGGTACCCAAATCGCAAATGATTGACAGCCTGGCGAAAACCAGCGAGCGCTTTCAGTTTGCCGCCAGTGTCGCCGCATTCGGTCAATTGTTGCGCGGCGGCCGCTACACGCAACAGTACGCGTATTCCGACATCGTGAAGCTTGCACTAAGCGCCAGGGGCAAGGACCGCTACGGCTATCGCAGTGAATTTGTTCGCCTGGTGGAACTGGCCGAAACGCTTTCTGGCAATGCTCGGGCACAACAATCCGGCAAAGCTCGGGCACAACAATCCGGCAAAGCTCGGGCACAACAATCCGGCAAAGCGTTTAACTGATTTGCGATATTAGGGCAACAGGCGGGTTGCGTTTTTGCGCAATCCGTTTGTTGCTCAATAACGTAAATCGCCTATTTGCAGGAAACCTGCGATGCAGACAGTTGCCAACCAGGACAATTTGCGGCATGTTAAGCCCGTGCATGACTCCAACGTGACCCAACTCAATGCTGGCAATGACCCCGTCGATTTCAGCGACGAGCAATTGATGATCAGTTATGGGCGTGGGGACGTTGCGGCGTTTGAGACGTTGTACCATCGCAACAAAGGGGCGCTGTACCGGTATTTTCTGCGCCAGACCAGCCAGTCTGCCATCGCCGAAGAAATGTCTCACGACGTGTGGCTGCGCATTATTAAATCCCGGGAACGCTATTTGCCTGAGGCCAGATTTACCACATACCTCTATCAAATCGCGCACAATTGCCTGGTGGATTTTTATCGCAAACAGGCCAATCAACCTGTGATGAATGGCAGCGAACAACACCTCGATACGGTGCCCGCCGGTGATGACTGTGACCCGGAAATTCAGACGGATAACCGTCAGGCCAGAACTGCATTGTTGCAGTTACTTGCACAATTGCCGGCGGAACAGAGGGAGGTGTTTATACTCAAAGAGGAGGCACAGCTTTCCATTGAGGACATCGCCAATGTTATTAACGAAAATCCGGAAACGGTTAAAAGCCGCCTGCGTTATGCCACGCGGAAATTAAAGGGCGGATTGCAGGAATGGCTTAACAGGTAATGTGTTATGACTGAGCAAGATGACGAACTCGATGACAACGCGTTGTCGGATATTTACACCCAATTCAGCCGGGAAGAGCCTTCTACGGAACTGGATGACCGGATTTTATCCGAAGCGGCAAAAGCCGCGGGTTCCGATAAAGCGGCGGCGAAAAAACTCCGCGGGCCATTTTCCGGTCAATGGATGGTGCCTGCCTCGTTGGCTGCCGTTATCGTGCTCAGCGTTATCGTGGTGGTAACACTCGAGACTAAACACTTTGATAGTTTAACGAGTACACCTGAACCGAAATTTGTCCAAGCTGAACCCCCGCCAGCGACCGATCGTCATGACACACCATCTGCGGACGATGCGTTGGCCTCACAGGAAGAATCCACGGCGAAAACTGCCAGCAAGGCAGCGCCGCTTTCAGAACAACACGCACCCGCAAAATTGAAAGCGGCGCCAAGGCTAAGGGAAAAAAAACGGGAATCCGCTGACATTGTCCAGAAGAGTAGAGTTGCACCGCAACGGTTGGCAAAGCCCGCACCATCGGCGAAACAACGAAAACAACCGGCGTCGCCGGCGAGCGGCTCATCGGCGCCACAAGCCAGCGCCGGTATTCCCGGCACCAACACAGCCTCAAATCCGCCCAGCGAAGTGAAAGAGCAAATTCCACCGGTGGTTGCCAGAAGAACCGTCAGACAAAATGTTGCCAACGCAAAACAGGAGGCCAACGAAAAGAAGAAGACGGCGCCCGTATTAGGGTCGGGACTATCAGCATCAGGGCCAATATTGGCAAGTCCCGCGCCTGAGGCGCTGCGCAAAAGACAGTTTGCTAGTGAACAAACGCCGGCTGAGTCGCAAGCCATGGCACCGGCCAGCGCGCCAACGGCGGCGGCGTCCGATACCAAGAGCGTGGCAAAAGCCGGTGGTGGGCAAGCCTTGGAAGATGTGCCCGTTGCAGCCGCCGCGCCAATGGGACCGGAAGCTGCACCGGCCGAGGATGTGGAGATTGCCCAAGCACGGTCCGGAGCGCAAGCGGGACCGCAGGGTGAGACTGATCATTCAGCGGCTACCAGTTCGGCTACAACGATAGCGCAGGCCGATGGTACGGACCAGGCGCCGCATGAGTCCGTTACGAAGACGGATCAAGCCGCTCCTTCTGAGTCTGCTGCACTTGCCACGGTACAAGCCAGGTCGGAGCCAAAGTTAACAAAGGGAGAGGAAACTTCCAGTAAGAGCAGCGCTGGATTAGCATCGGAAACTACCGAAGACCAGGAGGCGCAACCGAGCAGCACAGCTACCGCCTTCGCCGCCGCGCCACCGGGTAGTGGCGAGCAGATGCAATCGCTAACAGCCCGTGATGCCCAAACTCCGTGTGAGCGTTTTTCTGAACCGGCTTGTTATGTCTCAGCGCGGTGTACCCTGCAATGGCGGAAGGAACAAAAAGCCTACATTTGTCGGGATGCTGACAATGTGTGCGAACAGGGGTTCTCGCAGGCCGATAATAATCGGCAGGACTGCGAGAATAATTCTGCTTGCGTTTATGTACCAGCAAACTGCTATTGTCCGCCAAATACCAAGTGCGAATGTGAGGGTGGTCCGCCGGCCATGTGTGCAACAAAGACCCAGCCATAGAATCAGTGGACTGTTTTATGACTGATCGCGAATTGTTGGCGACCATTATGATGCAAGACTATGACAGATGACGAACTGATTGATTTTAAAAAACAATTGCAGGTATTGAAACAGCAACTGCTTGATGCGGCGCAATCAGGCGATGAGGAGGCCGGGGTAGTGGAACTGGATCAAACGCGACAGGGGCGACTGAGCCGTATGGATGCCATGCAAAGACAGGCCATGTCGCTGGCGGCCAAAAACCGGCGCCATCAGGAACTGAAAAAAATCACCGCTGCGCTCGCACGAATAGAACAGGGGACTTACGGCTATTGCGCGGAATGCGAGGAACCCATACCTTTGCGCCGCTTAGAAGCTGATCTAACCGCTGAGTTATGTGTATCGTGCGCGCAACAGCGTGAGTAACGAAACAATCCGTTTTACGGGTTTTGCCGTATTGGTATGCATAATTCACTGATTGGGATATTGACGAAGTTGCGAATCGTTATTTGATTTTGAATCAATAATTCACCTTGGGGTATTGACGGTTATAATTGACTATTATCGGTCAGGTGATTATTCTGAAGCGGTTATCCCTTCACCGCGTTTAGAAATACGCTACGCTGATTAACGCAATGTTGTATCAAATGTGACACGTAAAAGACACATGCTATCGATAGATTAAGGGTGGGTAATACGCGTGGTTCACGTAAAGTGTTGGAGTAGAACAGGGAAGTATGGTTTCGGAAGATCATCGCGTCATACTATTGCTAGAAAGTGACGAGCAAGATGCGGCACAAATTACCAATTATCTTGTTGGTGCAGATAGTAATGCACTGGTACACCACGTAAAAGATTGTGCCGGGGTCAATGCATATTTGCGCCGCTGCTCGGGCCGGCAGGCAAGTGATGTTCTTCAGTGTCCCCGGTTAATTATTTTATGCATCAATTATCTCACCAGCGATGTGAGTGAAGTGCTGGATTATTTGCACCGGGATCGTGACCTTCTTAAAACGCCAGTGTTGATTTTCAGTGAATCCGTTAACGATAGTGACATAAAGGTGGCGTACGACAAGGGAGTTAACAGTTTTCTGCAAAAACCTGATAATCCTGCCGATCTCGGGGAGATATTCCGCGAAGTCACGGAATACTGGCTCAAATGGAACCAATTACCATCCTGACGTTCGGCGTTTTATTCACTGTCAATTATCGTTACAATACCCGGTCTGGCTACGGCGGATATTTGAGCACGCAGCTTTAAGAATTATTAAGTAAAGTTCCAGGACAGGACAGGCGCGGCGTTGATTGTTGCATGCCGTTTGTCGGTCATTTGTGGAGTGTTGTTTGGGACAATGTTGTCGGGGACAACAATGAATAAGTTCACAGTCAAATGTATTGCGGTTTTTTTATTGATTGTATGCGGTGGGGGGGTGGCCCATGCCGCGGGATTGATCAAGGCCGAGGTTACCGAATATGGTTATTATAAAAAGAAAGGGGACTTTAAACGATATCGCAATATAGCGACCACCACCGGTTATGTAAAAGAAGGCAGTGACGTTGAACTGGTAAAGCAGACTCACCGGGTTCCCCTGGCCATGAACAGGCTGTTTGGATTTAAATTCCGCGTGACAGGTTTTGACGACAAAGAAGCTGTTCAATTGAAGCTGGTAGTGACCCATCCGAAAATCAAGCGTGCCAATGGTTCCACATCCACGGGTTATTCTTATCCCGTGTTGGTGGATGTGAAAGATGGTGTGATCGAAAACCGGTCCGGCTACAGTATTGACCACGATTACGAAATGGTTGAAGGTACATGGACCTTCGAACTATGGTATTACAAGCAGAAACTGGTGTCCCAGACCTTTGAGACGGTTGCCGCAGAAGAAGTAGCCGCTACGCCTGATGGGACCCCACAGAACGAACAGCAAAGCGAGCCTCGGGGCGAGTCCAGCCCGGCTCCGGCCGACAACGGTCAACATTAACCGGGGTGCAATGTTACGTTATTGCCGTTCCGCTGCCCATGATGTTCGTGGGGGTGAAAATGGCTTAGTATTTATTCGTTAAAATTAAATTGATGGCGTTGGTGTCAAATGCCGGAGATGCAATACCATGCAATGCGCAGTTTATAAAAGCCATAAAAAATCCGACACCTATCTTTTTGTGGAACAGGAAGATGATTTTGATCGTGTGCCACCGTCGTTGCTCGAAATGCTCGGCGACATTGAGTTGGTGATGACGCTGGATCTTGATAAACGGGATAAACTTGCCCAGGCCGATCTTGAGGATGTTAAAAAATCCCTTGCAGACCAGGGGTATTTTCTACAATTGCCGCCGACAGCCTATATTAGCGGATCAGCATAACGCAAGGGCTATCCCGGTCCATGGATGTCATGGCGATGCCCGCGCCAAAAAACGTGGCCAACTAAGATCGTCGTTGACACCGCTGTATCCGGCCATGGTCTAATGAATCAATCCAAATGCACTGAAAACCGTAAGGGATCGATATTATGGAACCATTAAAACTGTCAGATGACCTGGTGAGAGAACTGCAAGAAGTGATTGCCAGGCATGACGAAAGAGCCAGCGACGCAGGTATTGCCATTCAATACTATGCTGCGATCATTGGCTACGTATTGGCGCAGCAATCATTGCCCGATGATCAGAAAAAAGAATTTTTAAACCAGCTCAACGCATTTTCCGGTCACGTACTGGATGACTGTATCACCAATTCTCCAGCGCCTGCCGCCGACGCCATGGGGAAGTGGCGTCCCGGTGATCCCTAGTCGTCGCAGTCTATCCGGTGCGGCGGCTTATTTCTTCCATTAAAAAGTCAACGCAAAGACACTAAGGCACAAACAAAAACAAAAGAGCCAACTCTATTGTTGCAGTTGACATTGTTGTAGCTGACATTGTTACAGGGAATCTCATTTATGGTCGATCTCAGTAAGCTTTTGCTTTTTAAGCATTAGGTACTTTTGCGTTTTCGCGCCTTAGCGTTAAATAAAAAAAGCGTTTTATTTGCTCCCTTGCTAAGCAGATTCACTTTTCTTAATTACCCAGCACTGATGGATTTTGGGATTGCGGACAAAGTCGCGCGGCAGGGTTTTGGCGCTGATGTTCTCCAAACGGCAATCGGCAAACGCCTGTTCATCGAAGTGAAATCTCCGAAAGTTGGTTGAAAACACGATTTCGCCGCCGGGTTCCAGCAGCGCCAGGCACTGGCGCAGCAGGATGGTATGGTGTTGTTGTACGTCCCAGTGTCCGTCCATCATTTTTGAGTTGGAAAAAGTGGGTGGATCAACAAAGATCAGCTGATAGCCATTTTGTTCCTGTTCCAGCCATTGCAGGCAATCGGCCTTGATGAACCGGTGTCGCTGAGAAGAGATGTCATTCAATTCAAAATTTTGCCGGCACCAGTCAATATAGGTCGTGGACAGGTCAACGGAGGTTGTGGCCGTCGCCCCACCCAGCGCGGCATACACACTGGCCGTGCCGGTGTAGCAAAACAAATTGAGAAAGGTTTTGTTGCGCGCCTTGTCACCAATCATGCGCCGGGTTTCACGGTGGTCCAGGAACAAGCCGGTGTCCAGGTAATCGGTGAAGTTAACATAAAAGCGGCAGTGATATTCGCGCACTTCATGGAATTGTTTGGAATCACTGAGCTTGGTGTATTGCTGGCTGCCGGTCTGGCGCTGGCGCTGTTTGTAAAACGCCTGCTGTCGCGGTAGAGCGAGGACATGCATTATGGTGTCCAACGTTACCCGGCTGCGGCGGGCGGCTTTTTTGGCATCAATGCCGGTCGGTGGGGCGTATTCCTGGAGTACTGCATAGGTTTTGTCGCTGTGGTAAATATCAATGGCAAAATTGTACTCCGGCAGGTCGGCGTCATAGATACGGTAACAGTCGATGCCCTGTTTATCCGCCCATTTTCGTAATGCTTTAAGGTTTTTTGTCAGGCGGTTTTGCAGCGCGTCGTCGATGTCAGGTGAGCGCGCTGTTTTGGTGCCGCCTGTTTCGTGTGTCGGAACGTTAATCGATGCCCGGGTTTCATTAGCAGCGGCTTTGCGCTGTTCGCCGATGTGAAAGTGATAGATGCCACACAGCAACTTGCCGTTGTACAGTTTATTACGTCGCCGCGCAACCAGGCCGGTGGCTTTGGCCAGTGACGGATCGATGGTCATGATGCTGGCGGTCCACCCGGCAAACTGTTGCTGCAGCTGTCGACCCAGTGTTTCATATAGTGGAAGCAATGATTCATTATCGCCCAGGCGTTCGCCGTAAGGGGCATTGGTGACGATGATCCCCTGTTGGCCGTAATTGTCGTTGCGAAGGTTTTCGACGGCTTGCTGCTTGACGCTGATCCAGTCATCCAGAGCGGCGTGCGCACAATTGGCTTTTGCGGCCTCGACGGCCCGCGGATCGTGATCGAAGCCGATGATACGCGGCAACGTTTGGGTATCGCTGGTCCGCGATTGTTGCGCTTGATCGCGCAGGGTGTTCCACAATGTGTCGTCATGCTGTATCCAGGCGTTGAAACCAAAATCGGATCGTAGCAGGCCGGGGGCGATATTGGCGGCCATGCACGCCGCTTCGATGAGCACAGTGCCCGAGCCGCACATGGGGTCAATAAGTGGTATACCCTGGTCAAGCGCTTCGGGCCAGCGGGCCCGCATCAGCAAGGCAGCCGCCAGGTTTTCCTTCAACGGCGCGCTGACAGTGTGCTGCCGGTAACCGCGCTGATGCAGGCTATGTCCCGACAGGTCCAGGCTGATGGTGGCCATGTTCTTTTTAACATGCACATTAATGCGGATCGCGGGCGCGGCTTTGTCCACGCTGGGGCGCCGGCCGCAGGCCTGGCGGAACTGGTCAACGATGGCGTCCTTGCATTTTTGCGCGCCGTACTGGGTGTGGGTGATGATCGATTGACTGGCAACGAAGTCGATGGCGAAAGTATCATGATCCGTAAAATGATCCGACCAGGTAATGTCATGGAAAATATCGTATAGCTCCTGCACCGAATGGATGCGGATTTTTTTCAGGGTCAGTAATATGCGATTGGCAATGCGCGACCACAGGCAGGCCCGGTAGGCCAGCGCGAGGTCGCCACTGAAGTCGACACCGCCGACGGTCTCGGTAGCGTCTTCAGCACCCAGGTGCTGCAGTTCCTGTAGTAACAGGGTTTCGGTGAACCTGGGGGCGGTGGCGAAAAAGTGATAGTGTGATGTCATTGGCAAAATTGCCGGGCTTGGCCTATGGTCCGGTTTCTATAATAAAATGTATGACTTGCGACAGGTTTCTTAGTTTTAATGCATATATCGATATTGTATTTTATCACTAGGATGACATAAAAATTGCACAAATAACGCGATTTTTTTTCGGTGGAGTGTTGCGGGATTTTAGTGATTGGGCCATCATGATCGTTATTGATCAATACGTTGCGTGTTCTGTGTCGCCGTAACGGGGTTGATTGTTCTGTAAAAGCGATGATGTTTCGTTGCCGTAGACCCCTCGATTGGTTGGTCAACAAGCGGTTACATGATTTGTCAGCGGCCAGGGCCTTGCACATCCAGCAAAGCATACGAGCAACGGGCATTTAATCATTTTAGTAACTTGGTAATGAATGTTCCGCTTGCCAGACAATTGCGCCTATATCCCATAAACTGCCATAAATATAATTGAACCAATATTAACCAGGCGCGTCTAACCTCGACCGCGGTATTTATGGTACTCCATTTGCTTATCACTAGAGTGCCAAGGGACTGGAAACTGAGAACCAAATCAAGGATAGTCCGATGAAAAAAATCAAGTTCACCAAATTAGTTGTCGCTAGTAACTACACTACAGTGACGGACTTGGTTGGCAACGGATTTGATCATCAGGTTTTAATGACCTGTCAAAGCATGGGTCATGCGTTAAACAAGATTAGTAGATTACCTCAAATGAATGGAGGCTGTTATGTCATTCTCTGAAGTTTATATGATTGTGGATAGCCCGGTTATGTCGGGTGTTATCTGGTTTGTTATTCTCGCCTCCTTCCTTTATATGGGGAGAAATTCCGCGCATGGAATGATCAAGTCATTTGCCCGTATGCTGCACAATGTCATGCGCTTGTCCGCGTTCTCTCTGGATCGCGTGTCGCATAAGCTGGCGCTACGCAACAAGGAGGTATTACTGGCAGCGGGCCGCGAAGCCTCCGAGCGCATGATCGACCGCGAGTTCGAGCGCATCAATGCTACCGTTAACAAGGAACTGGCGGAGACTCCGTCGTTGCACCGCAAGTTGCTGGAAGAGATCACGCAGATCGAAGACGCATACAAGAACAGTACCGAGGTTCCGCCGTCTCCTCCCGGCTGGGTGGATGCCGTGGATGCGGTGGCCAAGATTCCCGCCAAGGGCGACCCCGTGGTGGTGGATATTCTTGAAGACATCCACGAGTCGCTGGTTAACGCGCACAAGAATGCCATCGAGGAATACCGTGCCTCGCGCAAGGAAAAGCACGGGATTCTCAAAGAAATGATGCCTGCCTGGCGCAAGGTCAAAAACGTGGTGGAAGAAGCTAACTCCAATGTCACCAGTTTGCTCGAGCGAGCCAAAGTCATTGACCGTTATATGGATGAATATAGCGAGATTCAGCAAGGCACGGACCGGGCGGCGCGCATGCTGTCATCATCATCGCTGATCCAGTTTTTTGTCGCTGGTATTGTGCTTGCTATTGCTGTAGGCATCGGCGCTGTTAACTTTCAATTGATTGAACGGCCCATGTCGGAAATGGTTGGCGGTGGCCGGGCATTGCTGCTGGGCTACCAGACTTCCGAGATCGCCGCCATGGTGATTATCCTGGCGGAAATTGTCATGGGATTGTTTTTGATGGAGTCATTGCGAATTACCCGGCTGTTTCCGGTCATCGGCGCACTGTCGGATAAAATGCGCGTTCGCATGATCTGGTTTACGTTTACTATCCTGTTGGCCCTGGCCACCGTGGAAGCGGGACTGGCCTATATGCGCGAACTGTTGATGGTCGATGAGCTGGCCACCAACGCCCAGTTGCGCGGAGACAGCGCCGCTACGGCAATGGTGCAAAATAACTTTGCCTGGATGACCACCGTGGCGCAAATGGGTATGGGCTTTGTACTGCCGTTTGTGCTGACGTTTGTCGCCATTCCCCTGGAGAACTTCGTGGCCTCGGCGCGCACCGTTCTGGGTGTTGCCGCGATCAATATCATCCATGCCCTGTCGTTTACCCTGCGGATGTTGGGCAGCGCGTTCCATTACATGGGCGTTATCATGTTATATACCTATGACCTGTTGGTATTTGCGCCATTGTGGGTGGAATACAAGATCAAAAACAAACAGGGTGAGGACTACCCGACCTTGATTACGCGGGACCGCCGCAAAGTCGAGCCACCGGAGCTGATGAAGGAGGCTTCATGACGACACGCTCTATCGCGATTGCACTGTTAATTGTCGTTAGCCAGGCATTAACCGGTTGTGGTAGCCACGAGCAACTGGCGCCGGGACACGGCGTGTACATGCTGATCGATACATCCGGTACGTATACGAAAGAGTTGAAAAAGGCGCAGCAGATTATCAACGTGACGCTGGCCAAGCTGTATCCCGGCGATTCTTTTGCCGTTGCCCGGATCGATACTGGCAGCTTCAGTGAAAAGGATATCGTTGCCAAGGTGACCTTTGATGACCGGCCCAGTATGGCCAATCACCAAAAGCGCATCTTCAAGGAAAAGATCGACAAGTTCGTGAAAACCGTCAAACCGGCGCGATACACGGACATTACCGGCGGTATCCTGCAGGCGACGGAGTTTTTGAATGAAAAAGGTACCGGTAAAAAGACCATCCTTATTTTCTCGGATTTGAAAGAAGAACTGGGTGAAGGTTATAACCGCGATATCGCTTTCAAATTGAAGGGATTCGATGTGGTTGCCATCAACGTAACCAAGTTGCGCAGCGATAATTACGATCCGGAGCAGTACATGGACCGCCTGGAAAACTGGCAGGCCCGGGTGGTGTCCGCCGGCGGCACCTGGAACGTTACCAACGACATGGATCAGCTGGAAAAAATCTTTATCAATTAACCCTGATGTTTTTGTGGAACGGCTATAGCCCGGGAGCGGGGCTATAGCCGTTTTTGGTTGCCGGGCAATTACTTGGCCGCTGGCAGATAGACGATATTAGCAACGAATAATATATGTAGTATTCCGTTTACGCGTCATCCGCGACTCGTGTTACCATACCTTCCTTTTCAGCAGTATAACTCGGGGTCATCGCGTGCCGGGGAATTGTCACGCACATTTCAACTTTTACCTTGCGGTTGCACGGTGCCATCTTGGTGCTCGTGGTGCTGGTCGTGTGTGTTGCCATTTGTTGTGGCTGGCGCTGGCAGCTGCCATCACGGGTTGCGACCGCAATGATCTTTCCGATATCAACAGTTTGTATCAAGCACGACTAGATGCGGAAACCGGCGACGTTAAATTTAACGCCACATTGACGCCGGAACAGGTCGTTGCCAGTGAGATCCCCAGCAGTGACCGGCAAGCGGATGCAAATTTCATTTTTGACCACGTCACTGGCAGTTTGAGCGGCGATGTCGAATTCACATCGCCACAAACCATGTCGGTGCAGGCAGTGGAGATCTATCAAGGCCGCGGCGGTCATGTTGGGAGGCAGCCGGTGGCGACACTCATCCCTGATCCGGCGGTATCGGGCCGCTACCAGCTGACCGACAACTACGCGTTCGACCAGGACCAGCTGCTGGACGGCAATTACTATGTATTAGCCCGTACCGACCAGCATATCAGTGGTGAGCTCAGAGCCCAGTTGTTGCCGGAGTGGAAACAGTTGCTGGTTCACACCCTGACCCCGGAACAGGTGGTGGACGGGCCGGTGACGACCGATGCTACCGCGCGAAGTTTTATGACCGTGGATCTGTTGGACAATACGCTGAAGGGCAGCGTGTGGTATTCGTCCGACATTGCACCGGCCAATATCAGTATCAGTATGTACACGGAGCTGGCCGGAAAAACCGGCGAACGGGTATTCCAGTTTGATCCGGACCCTGAAAAATCTGGGATTTGGAACGTGCCGGACGGGCAAGTCCTGACCGAATCCTTGTGGCAACGGCTGGAGGCGGCCGAGCTTTACATACAGATCACCAGTACGACTTATCCTGATGGGGAGCTGAGAACGCAGATCTACTATCCGTATTTTCGTGTCTGGACAGTGGATCTGTCCGCCCACGCCCTGGGGTCGCCTGCGCCCATGGGGGCGGCAGGAAAAGCTTATGTGACCGTGGAGGGAGGCGAGGTTGTTAACGGTAACATCCGGGCTATCGTCCGGATCACCGGTATGGCGGCGGACAAGGTGTCGCTGGTGAGGGTTAACAACACCAGCAACCCCAACAGCCGCCAACTGGTGTTTTCATTGGATCCGGTGGACGATTACTGGCGGTTGCCGGCCGAGGCGTTATTGGAAAACAAGGATTTTAATGCCATTGGTAACGGCAAGCTATATTTTGTCGCGACACCCGCAGACCCCATGGCCGGGGAAATTGCCGGCATGTTGTGACGGCGCAGCCAGGTTTACCGGCTAATTAATATAATTGCATTACCCTGATTACCGTGCCTGCCGCGGTTACACTATCCGCCCTAACCGCGATCGTTGGCCTCGCTGATTTTCAGGTTACGGCCGATGAACGATGTACCATCCAGTTGGGCAATAGCCTTGGCGGCGTCGTCGTGGGGCATCTCCACAAAACCGTAGCCCCGCGGTTTGCGGGTTGCCTTGTTAATCATGATGCGCACCCCGTGCACTTTGCCGTAAGGTTGAAATAATTCCTTGAGTTCGTAGCGCGTTGTCCTGAATGGCAAGTTGCCCACGTAAATCGTTTTGGTGTGGTCTTTACCGGTGGTTTTGCCTTTTTGTCGTTGACTCAATTCAGGTTGCGCCGAAAACAGGTAGCCGGTGCATTGTCCCGCCAGCAATCCAATGAGCAGGGCCGTCAGCGGTGACCAGCTGAGGAGATCAACCCCGTTGTTGAGCCGGAAACTTTCGATCAGATAAAAAATGCCGAACAGGATCAATACGGCCGCCAGTCCGGCTGCGTAGTGTTTGAATGAAGGAAAATTAAATACCATGTTAAGAATCCATTGTGGTTGATAGTTTGCCAACAAATCCGTCTACATGATGTTGTGACTAAATCCGATGTCGTAGCTTTGATTTTGTTGTAATCGTTATGATTTTATTTAGTGATTGTTATTTAGCTGCTATATGGCTGTTTATCAAATAATAATCGCCAGCCTGCACTCGTTGCCATCGCGTCAATCATTGAATAACCCCCGATGAGAGTGTCCAATAGGGCAATATTGTGAGCTGACTATTTTTCGCCATTCGCCGTGCTACATTAACATAAAAGCGGCGGTCATTTCCTCGACGCAGGGGTAGGGGGTAAAGATGGTAGCGAAATTCACGGTTTACCGGCGGCCTGGATCACGGGACCAACGTGGAAAATGCCATGGACATTATTTTATACTGCGCTACTTCGAACGATTCATCGTCGTTTCATTAAATTTTGTAGTGACTCTTAACATTATCAAAGTATATAGGAGCAGTTAAATGCGTAAATGGCAGTGCCTGGTGTGCGGATTCATCTACGATGAAGCGGAAGGTTTGCCGGAAGAAGGCATCGAACCCGGTACGCGCTGGGAAGATATTCCTGAAGACTGGGAGTGTCCCGATTGCGGCGTGGGCAAATCGGATTTCGAAATGATTGAAGTGGAAGACTGAAACACCGCGACAAATCCATGCCGGTGTTTATATCCGGCAGCAGCGAATTACCCATCATTTTATTCCCACCGAAACAGCAATGCACCGATGGCGAGAAATACAATACTCATCACGGTGAGGGTGATTAGGTCGGGCAATATCTCGACAATGCCGGCACCATCGAGCATAACCGCACGGGCTGCGCGAATGAGGTGGGTTAGTGGAAATATCAACGCCGCTTTTTGCAATAATGGATGAAGGCCCTCCAGAGAAAACCATACCCCGGACAGGAACATCATCGGCCAGCTGATTAAATTGAGCAAGCCGCCAGCCAGTTCTTCGCTGGCGGTGCGGGCAGCGATTAACAGGCCAATACTGATCATGCTGATGGAGCCCAGAACGAAAACCAGGAACAGGTTGAGGTAGGAACCGTACATGGGTATTTTCAGAAATATATGAGTGCCAATATAGACGATAGCGGTAATCAATATCACCAGCCACAGGCGCGAAGTCACCTGCGCGCACAAAAATTCCGCCGCACTGAGCGGTGTGGCCTTGAGCCGTTTGAGGACACCGTTTTTGCGATAACGGACAATGACGTAGCCCACGCCAAACAGGGCGCTGAACATGATATTCATGGCCAGTACGCCCGGTAACAACCAGTCCACGTAGCGGATCTCACTGCCGCTGACCTGGTGGCGGATGAATGCCGTGGCTCTATTTTGCTCCATGTTGTTGCCAGTGTGTTCAGCTCCCCGAACTACTTTTTCCAGTATGTAACCGCTCGGTGATTCCTTGTTAATCCAGTATTGCTGTGTGTTCAGGTCGAATAACAGGTCAAGCTGATGTTTTTCAATCTTGACGATAGCATTGTTCAGGTTATGAACCGGTACAAACTTAATATATTTCAGGGAAAAAAACGGGTGCTGGCTTCTCACCTGTTGCGTCATGTCACCGTAGATACCCACCTTGTACATATCAATCCCTTTGCCGGAAAAGGCGAAGGCAAAGCCGCTCACGATCAATATAGGAAACAGAAAATTCCATGCCAGCGCCGATTTATCGCGAACGAATTCGAGGGTTCTGGCGTTGAGAACAGCTGCAAAGCGGCGTAGATTCATGATCGTAATTCGTGCCCGGTGAGTTTTAAAAACAGGTCGTCTAGGGTATGTTCGCGGATTTGTATGTTGTCGAGGTCGATATCGTGGTTCAGCAATATACGCAACGCCTCGTTAATGTCCGCTGTTTCAAATGCCATGTAGTTACCCTGTTGCATTAATTCAAACGGCAAATGTAAACCTTTTGATCCAACATTTTCCGCCGGTAAGCGAATCACGACTTTATTGAAATGCTGGGCCAGTAAATGGTGGGGTGTGCCGCGGGCGATTATTTTGCCATGATCCATGATGGCGACCTCATCGCATAGTTCATAGGCTTCCTCCATGTAGTGGGTCGTGAGTACGATGGTCTTTTGTTGTTGCTTGATATCCTGGATCAGTTGCCAGAAATTGCGGCGCGATTGCGGATCCAGGCCGGTGGTGGGTTCGTCGAGAAAAATAATGTCCGGATCGTTGACCAGGGCGATCGCCAGTAACAGGCGTTGTTTCTGCCCGCCGGACAATTTGCGGGTATCGCGTTCGAGAAATTCATGCAGAGCGCATTTATGTACCAGTTCGTCCAGCGCTATTGTGCGCGGATAAAGCCGGCTGAACAACACCAGCGTTTCCCGCACCGTAATGAATTCCTGCAACGCAGTGGACTGGAACATGATACCGGCGCTGTCCCGAAACGCTTTGCCCAGGGGTTTGCCTTTGTACAAAATGGTCCCGTTGCTGGGCCGGGTAATATTTTCGAGCATTTCCACAGTCGTGGTTTTGCCCGCTCCGTTGGGCCCCAACAAGCCGAAGCAGGTGCCCTGGGTGATTTGCAGGTCAATCCCGTCAACGGCTGTAATGCTGCCGTAGTGTTTAACGAGGTTGTTGATTTCCAGGATATTGGTCATTGAATTGCGAGTGGTTGTTGGTGCGTTGATGCCGTCATTGGATAGCTGATTTTGCATAACTGTTATTGCATAAATAAGGCGATTATGCAAAGCGCGGCTATTGTCGCCATGGCGGCTGTTCACTGAGCATATTTGAGTGTTGAGAGCGCGCCAGGTTTCATCCGGCGACGAGGGCGTGTCGTTTCTGCTGTTGGTGTACGAATTATCGGCGGATTGGAAAAGGTTAACTGGCGGCGGATTGACGGTCGGCGTCCGGTGATGGTGCCGACGTTATTGTGGTGGGCAGTAGCACCGTGAATGTCGAACCCACCCCGGGTACGCTGTCGACACTAATCGAGCCTCTCATAAGCTGGCACAGCCGGTGAGTAATGGCCAGGCCGAGTCCGGTGCCACCGTAGTTTTTCTGAGTGCTGCTGTCGGCTTGCGCGAACGACACAAATAACTTATTGAGTTGCTCCCGGTTCATGCCAATACCGGTGTCTTTGATGGTAAACCGTATCGAACTGTTAATACCGCTTTTCTGTGAGGCGACGCTTAGTCTGATATCGCCGTTTTGGGTGAATTTGCTGGCGTTACTTAACAGGTTAAACAGGATCTGCCTCACTTTGGTCAGGTCTGCGTAAATAGTACTGATATCGTTGTCGAACTCCAGTTGAAAAACATTGTGATTTTTTTCCATCAGCGGCATAACGGTGGTCTGGATTTCATCGATCAGCGGCTTGAGAGTAAATTGTTCCAGATAAACTTCCATTTTGCCTGCCTCGATTTTTGACAAATCCAGCACATCGTTGATCAGTGACAACAGGTGCCGGCCCGCCATATCCACCTTGTCAAGATCATCCAGATACTGTACACGGCCGTCCTCGCGTAATTCATCCCTGATTAACTGGTTATAACCCAGGATGGCGTTAAGCGGGGTACGCAATTCATGGCTCATATTGGCCAAAAAGCTGCTCTTGGTTTTGTTGGCCGCTTCTGCGGTTTCCTTGGCAACGGATATTTGCTGGGATATTTTGCGTTCCAGGGTGACGCTGATCCAGTTGGTGATGAGCTTAAGTAAATCGATATCGCTCTCGGTAAACGGTTCTCGTAGGTGGGTGCTGGAGAAGTTGACCGTGCCGAATTTTATCTGGTTCACGAACAGGGGTACCGATACGTAGGATTCAAGGTGGGAAAACTCATAACAGGGATAATTGGCGTACTCGGATTCCTGTACATTGGAAATGGCTAATGGACCTGTTGAATCAATAGTGACGCTGCAAAACGTTCTGTCCAGTGGTAACTCCTGGCCTTCCCGGATGCTGTATTGTTCTGGTGCGACCACGTTGAGAAAGCGGTTGGTTTGTTTGGTTTTATCGACCTGGCACACTTTACCGATTTCCATATTCAGCAACTGGCAACCCAATTTCAGGGTTTCGGTGATTTGTTCATCGGGAGTCAGTCCGGAACGCGATGAAATTTCATAAAGTTCACGAATCCATTGGCTTTGATCAAACAACTGGGCTTCGGAGCGCCGGGTGCGTTTGACAACAAAAATGGTAAATCCCCCCAACGCTAGTGCGACGCTGCCCAGGGAGATAATAAACCAATAAGTTACGTGCTGTTCCTTGGTTGCCGACATCAGTTCCGATTCAACAACGCTGCGTTGGGATTCGAAGATACTGCGCAGTTTTTCAATCAGTGCGCGTTGGATGGTATTCACTTTGTTAATTAACAGTTCCCGCGCCTGTCGGTTTTGTCCCTGCATGATCAGGTCGGCAGTGCGCGCCTGGGCCAGGCCGCTGGTGGTTGCCAGTTTGTCGACGGAATTCAGGATCGCGCGCTCGGGTTCGGTCAACGTCGTGGCAAGCAATCGTTCCCGGTTCTTCAGGTAAATCTCCCCGTGTTTGCGGAATTCAATGTACTCATCGTCCTGTTCAAACGGGTCTTCGATATCCAGCATGCGGTGTAAAATCAGGGACCGTTTTTGCACCGCATACAGCATATTGGCGAGCAGGCGAGTCTGGGTTTGTCTTTCCACCAGGTTTTCCAGGCGCTGGCTGTTGGTGCCCGCATTGTTAAGCCATAGGTACATCACCATCACAATGAGCACCAAAATAGCGATGAATCCCGGCGCAATAAATTTGCTGCGCGACCGAAATTCGTCGATTTTCTGTGTGGGAATTATCCGGTTTTTTGTATCCAGGTTCATAACCGATTTAATTATTCTTTCACGTTATCAGAATCGTTATCGGCAAGCTGCAGCGAAAATATACCTTGGTTTCGCGAAAGGCGGAGTCTGTGGCGTACGCTTTGCGCAGGTAAAATCGGGCGTGGTTGCTGACCGGCGCTTACCGGTCGCTGGATTAGGGAGCGTACGAGGCTCGAATGACAAGGTAGAGAGAGCTTCCAGTCAAACGGCACGGTCGCGTTTATTGCGCCGATGCCGCAAAAACGGTGGTAACCTTACTAAAAAGGTTGCTTTGCGAGAGCCGATAATTTATAACTCAGAAACCATAAGACAGTCCCCACCGCTTGATAGATACCATAACCTGTTGTCACCAAAAAGAAAATTACCTGGTTCATGGTTTGCTGACACCGCTGCTGCCACAACCGATGGCCTGGCGCGGTGGGCGTTGCCGGATGGCGGACGCCGATAGTGGGTCGTGTTGCAGCGGTATTGTTAAGGGTCGTGTGCCGATGGTGGTATGTCAGGCGGGTATCAATCCCTCTGCTGACAGTGACAACAAATTGAATATATTATCAAATGTGACGATATTGTGTCGTAACACACTGTTATTCAGGAACTATTCATGCCGGCGCGACCGGCAGATAACATGAGTCCGCAATGATCTTTCCCCAACCTAAATCGTTTCGAAAGTTGCTGCTGATCGGTTTTAGTTTCGCCGTTTTGCCGTTGCTGGTGGCGATGGGATTTGCCGCCGTCTATATGGACCAACTGGCCAAACAAAGCCAGCAGGCGGTTTATCAGGCCGCGCGGGCGACACAAACCAGCCGTACCCTGGTGGAGCTGTTGACCCGTTTGGAGCGAGCCGGGCGCCAATATCATATCCTGGGTGATGAAACGCTTATCCAGGGTTTTAAGGAAAATCACGCCCTGTTTAAAAAGGCCGCGGACAATTTGCTGGAGTTCCAACTGGACAAGTCCATGCGCGGCCAGTTGAAGTCATTGATCAGATCCGAGCAGTACATCTATCGCACGCTGACGCAGCAGCATTACAGCAGCCAGGGCGTGAAAAACGCGGTGGCAAAATTTCGCACAGCGTCCGAACTGGCGCACAAGGTGCTCGCGGGTAACAACCGGGTAATCGACACCGAAGTGCAGGTGTTAAACGATATGGCGGCCAGAGCACAGAACCAGTTTGTGTGGATGGGGTTAACATTGATTCCCACAATTATTATTATTGTGATTGCGTTTTCCATTATTCTGTCACGCCCTATTCGCCAAATAGATTCCGCCATAAGAACGCTGGGAAGCGGCGAGTTTAACGAGCCGGTTTATGTCACCGGTCCGGAGGATCTACAGTATCTTGGGCAGCGCCTGGACTGGTTGCGCATGCGCCTGGCCGAGGTCGAAGAAGAAAAAGCCCGCTTTGTGCGCCACGTGTCGCACGAGCTGAAAACGCCGTTGACCGCTATCCGTGAAGGTGCCGATTTACTTGATGACGGTGTTGTCGGAAATTTGAACCAGCGGCAGCGCCAGGTGGTGGAAATCCTGGTTTCCAATACCAGTAAACTGCAGCATTTGATCGAGGATTTGCTCAATTTTAGTATTGCGCATACCAAATTAACTACGTTGCACAACGAACAGGTAAGCCTGCATAAGCTGGTTCATCGCGTTTTAAATGATCAAAAACTTGCCATAATGGCGAAAAAATTGAACCTCAAAACCCGATTGGAGCCTATAGCAGTGACCGGGGACAAAGAGATGTTGCGGGTGGTTATAGACAACCTGCTGTCAAACGCAGTTAAATATTCCCCTCCCAATGGCCGGCTTGCCATTGCAGTCCAAAAGACGGGTTTGGACGCCAGGGTCGACATCATTGACGATGGGCCGGGCATATCCGATGAAGATAAACAACGCGTATTCGACGCGTTTTTTCAGGGATCAGCAAAGTCGAGCGGGCACATAAAGGGGACCGGTGTGGGGTTATCGATAGCCAGGGAGTTTATCGAAGCCCACGGAGGCCGTATTACTGTGACCGATAATAAGCCTTCAGGGGCACATTTGTCGCTGAAGTTGCCACTGGAATCGTATCATGAGGAGGCGCCCATTGTTGATGAAGACCGCTTGCGGGTTTTCTAGGTTAATTATTGCTGTTGGTGCCAGTGTTTACCTGGCCGGCTGTGCGACACTCGCAGGTAATGCGGCGGGAACAGACAAAAGCGCTGACGAGTCGACGAGGCAGGATAGTAACCGGAACACCGCGGCGTCCATTGAAACGCCCCTGGTATCGGCCAACGATTCGCTGTTGGCGATGATGCGCTATTGGCGGTATATTAACGGATTAACTACGGAGTCTCTGCAGGCCGAGTTTAAGCGCATAAACGACGCGTATTTTATCCGCCCCAATGACCGCACCGGTCTCAAGCGCGCCATGTTGCTGATGATGCCGGGCACCGATTTTTATGATCTTAATCAAGCAAAACAACTGGTTGCCGATATTATAAAAAGCGACGACAAGTCGGTACCGGCCTTCAAGGAGTATGCGCAGTTCCTGACTTCCATAATTGAATCGCAACAGGAGACCAATCAGCGTTATACTCAGTTGCAGGATAAACTCGCCCAGGAGCAGCGCGAGCGGGAGAAGATTGAACAGAAACTCGAGGCTTTGAAGTCGATTGAGGAAAGCATGATTCAGCGGCGCAGCGAGTAATGTCCAGTAACCAACGGGCCACAGGCCGGTGGAAAATTAATGCCGATATTGCATCCGTAGTGAATGGCAATTTAGACTGGAATTGCGGCTGACAATGGCTGGGTCAATAGTAAACAGTGCCGGTAATAGCCGTGCAGGTGAAAGAATTAGGTTTAAGGTTGTAGCACGATGGCAAACCCAAAAGTCCTGATCGTCGACGACGATATTGGCATATTGCAGTTAATATCCATTCGGCTCGAAGCCATGGGCTACGCGGTGACCGCGGTGGAAAGTGCGGAAGAAGCGCTGGCGTCCATGTCGGTGGTGCGCCCCGATATTGTGGTGACCGATTTGCGCATGGAGGGCATGGACGGCCTTGCCCTGTTTGATGCCATTCACGAATCCAATCCGGCGCTGCCGGTCATTATACTCACCGCCCACGGTACTATCCCCGAAGCCGTGGATGCCACCAAGCGGGGCGTGTTCAGTTTCCTGTCCAAGCCCTTTGATGGCCGGGCGCTGGTAGAGCATATCAACAAGGCGCTGGCGCTATCCGGCAAAAAAGAGGATGACGGCGAAGAGGATTCATCGTGGCGCAGTGCCATTATTACCCGCAGTCCCGCCATGGAAGATATTCTTTCCCAGGCCAAGTTGATTGCCCAGAGCGAGGTGAGCGTGTTTCTCCATGGTGCCAGTGGCAGTGGTAAGGAGTTGTTTGCCAATGCTATACACAAAGCCAGCCCGCGGCGCGACAAACCCTTCGTGGCGATTAATTGCAGCGCTATTCCCGAAGCATTGTTGGAATCCGAGCTGTTCGGTCACCGCAAGGGTTCGTTTACCGGCGCTACCAAGGACCATGAAGGTTTGTTCCTGGCGGCGGGCGGCGGCACCCTGTTTCTGGATGAAATCGGCGATATGCCGCTGGCCCTGCAGGCAAAATTATTACGTGTGTTGCAGGAAAGCATGGTGCGTCCGGTGGGCAGCACCGAGAGCATTTCCGTGGACGTGCGCGTCATCTCGGCAACCCATAAGGACCTGGACCAAAGCATGGAAAAGGGCGAGTTCCGCGAAGACCTGTATTACCGACTCAATGTAGTCTCCATCGAAATACCCTCCCTTCACGAACGCCGGGAAGACATTCCGCTGCTGACACAGCACTTTCTCAAGGACATCAGTGACAAGTCCAACAAGAAAATCACCTCTTTTTCCTCCGAAGCCATGGAATTGCTGGTGGCGGCCCCGTGGCCCGGCAATGTGCGCCAGTTGCTTAATGTGGTGGAGCAGGTGGTGGCGTTATCCACAACACCGGTAATACCCGCTACACTGGTCAGGAAGGCGCTGAAAAACCCCTCGCCGGACATTCTCACCTATTCTGAGGCCAAGTTGCGGTTTGAGCGCGATTACTTGTGTCACTTGCTGCAAATCACCTCTGGCAAGGTCAGCCAGGCCGCTAAACTGGCCAAGCGCAACCGCACCGAGTTCTATCGGTTGCTCAATCGCCACAACATCGATCCCGGCCTGTTCAAAAAAGTCACTTAATAGTCCCGAGTAGTTTTTGAATAACCTATAAATATTAATAAGTTATAGGTGTTTTCGGCTGTCCGCAGGTGATATTGGCGATGGCTTTCGGGCGGTTAGCGCAGGTGTCCCGAAAAGACAGCTAGCCGCTGATTATGTCGCAGCGCGGCGACAGGGAATTTACCATGCAATACAGGTAGTTAGAGCATTTCGCTATATAGTGTCGCTGTGTAACGACACAATGAAAGGTTAAATTTTGAGCTTTTCCAGTATTGCCCATCTAACTATTTGATTATATAGGAAATAAAAACTTGGCACGGCCGTTGCTATATCTAAATTGCCTTTGCATGCATTGACAGCTAACAGGTCAAATTGATTGCAGCGCCAGGGCGGCTTGCTTAACAAGTGTTCGTCATTCTGCTCGATAGAGTGGGACTCCGTTAAAAATGACGTGTGCTTGAGACTTCTAGACTACGGTCGAAACCAAGTAAGCAGCATGATTGTTTAAACCACAACCAGTGACCCCACGGTTTTCATTCATGCTGGATTGAAAGGAGAAGTGGCTT
The DNA here is from genome assembly GCA_050116575.1 of Gammaproteobacteria bacterium. Lineage (GTDB taxonomy): Bacteria > Pseudomonadota > Gammaproteobacteria > SZUA-152 > SZUA-152 > JAKEGK01. The sequence goes on from JASFOJ010000009.1 coordinate 38,731, forward strand.
GCGGTCCAGGCAAAGCAATCAGCCAAACACCTTTTGGTTGTTCCAATGCGATTGTGGCAACACTTTGCTTCTTTATTATGGATAGGAGGATATGCGCCGGTTCCCGTCATTTACCGGCGCTTTTTTTTGTCCCAATACTTTTTTTATCCCGTTAAAAGTCTTCCTCAACAAAAAATTTTGCCCGCAAAAGTCCACGATGCATGCTAACGTCGTTAACATTGCGTTGTTGAGCCGGTCGGTGCGTTAAAACTCTTCTTAGTATATTTTTATTGGTTCTCCATATATAAACAACTGTTAATACGCTAAAGTAACCGCCGACATCCGCAAAACGCTTCCCGCTTTTCTTTTGGACTCCCCGTATAACGTAAATTTAGGGTTTACCCTACTACTGTAGCGCTTGTTCCTTGGGTACTATGTGACTGCTCGCTTTGTTACGGGCAGAATTTGTGAAAGCATTTTCAGTTCACTTTCATGCTATATAAATAACGAAACATACATTCACTAATATTTTTTGACTTTATTTTTTGTGGGTAAGTGTTTCTTTCAGGTATGACGCGGTATCTGTACCTCTAAGAAAAGTTAACCGATGCACAAAGCCAACGTAACATTCCGCTATTGTGCATCGCTCGTTTTTATAAACAACAATCATTTATATTGGAGGAGAGGATATGAAGCTGACCAAGAAATTGCTGCCAACCTTATTGGCAACAGCTTTAGTTTCCGGCATTTATAGTGTATCAGTGTTGGCTGCGAAGGATGCGGGGCATGGCCATGATTACCGCACCTTTCACGCTGACGGTAAAATTGACTATGGTGAAATCGAGGACTCTTATAAATCGGACCTGGTGATGTATTTGGCCGGCAACCAGTTCATGGTAATGGAAGAACTTATCGGTGATTTTCAAAAGAAGCACCCGGATGTCAAATCCGTTTATGTTGAAACGATCCCTCCCGGGCAGATCCTGAAAAAGCAGTTGCTGAAGCAGGGCGAGATCGATGGTAAGAAAACCAACCAGAAACCTGACCTGTTCGCCAGCGTTAACAAAAATCACCTTAAGCGCATGAAGAAAGAAGGTCGTATGAAAGAGGGTATGATTTACACCCACAATAAACTGGAACTGATGGTGGCCAAAGGCAACCCCAAGAATATCCAGGGACCCAAGGACCTGGCGCGCGATGACATTGTCCAATCCCACCCGAACCCGTTAACCGAAGGCATATTCAAGTTTTACGGCTCTGAAATGCTTAAGGACCTGGGCCTGCACGCCAAGGTAACCGGTGGCAAGGAATGCCGTAAATGCTGGGCTGTCCCCAAGAAAACCTGGTTTACCGCGCGCCACCATCGTGAAACGCCGTACCGCATTGAAAACGGTGAAGCCGATGTTGGTATTGTCTGGACCACGGAAATCGCCAAGGCAAAAGCCGACGGCCGCGCCCTGGAAGGTGTGCCCATCCCGGCGCCTTATAACAAGCAGGATAAAGTTGGCTACGCTATCGGCAAGCTAACCGACGGCAAGAACCAGGAAAACGCAGATAAGTTTCTGAAATACCTGGCTTCTGACGATGCGCAGAATATTTATGCCAAATACGGATTTGTCAAAGCCGACAAGGAAGAGCGTCAAGTGAAGCCGATCGATAAGCTGTAACGCCGCGCGCAATCGCAACGATTGCCAGCTGTAACAAAACCGCTGGTGGCCCCAGGGCTGCCGGCGGTTTATTTTTGGTATGTTTTTTTGCACGAAAATACTGCGTGGATGTCTATAAAATCCCGCGCCAGGTGTCGATTTCCTATATAATCGCCATTCTTTTGGCCGCGAGTGACGCATTAGTAACCTCAGTGAGAGCAGTATTGTGATAGAAAAACTTCGAAATATCGCCATCATCGCCCATGTCGATCATGGCAAAACCACCCTTGTTGACAAATTATTACAGCAATCCGGTACCCTGGTGAGCCGGGGAGATGAACAGGAACGGGTCATGGATTCCAATGACCTGGAAAAAGAGCGCGGTATTACCATCCTGTCGAAAAACACTGCCATTAAATGGCAGGACTACCGGATCAATATTGTGGACACGCCGGGACACGCCGATTTTGGCGGCGAAGTGGAACGCATCCTGTCCATGGTGGATTCCGTGCTGTTGCTGGTGGACGCGGTGGAAGGCCCTATGCCCCAGACCCGGTTTGTGACCCAGAAGGCGCTGGCCCGCGGCTTACGGCCCATCGTCGTGGTAAACAAGATCGACCGTCCCGGTGCTCGCCCGGACTGGGTGGTGGATCAAACCTTTGACTTGTTCGATCGTCTGGGCGCCACCGACGAGCAACTGGATTTTCCCGTGGTGTATGCCTCGGCTTTGCAGGGCTATGCCAGCCTCGATGCCGATATGCGCGAAGGCAGTATGGAACCGTTGTTCGAAATGATCGTGCAGCAGGTGCAGCCCCCCAAGGTGGATGCCGAGGGACCGTTGCAATTGCAGGTTAGCTCCCTGGACTACAGCAGTTACGTGGGAGTGATCGGAATCGGGCGCATTACCCGGGGCAAGGTGAAAACCAACACCGCAGTGACCATTATTGATAAAGACGGCAACAAACGTAACGGCCGGATTTTACAGGTGCTGGGATTCCTGGGTCTGGAGCGGGTGGAAGTCCCCGAGGCGCAGGCCGGTGATATTATTGCCTTCACCGGGCTGGACAAACTCAACATTTCCGACACCCTGTGTGAACCGAACAACGTGGAAGCGTTGCCGCCGCTGACCGTTGACGAGCCTACAGTCAGCATGACTTTTCAGGTGAATAATTCGCCCTTTGCCGGCCAGGACGGCAAGTTCCTCACCAGCCGTCAGATCCGTGAGCGCCTGGACCGCGAACTGATGCATAACGTGGCGTTGCGGGTGGAAGACACCGAAGACCCGGATAAATTTAAAGTGTCCGGGCGCGGCGAATTGCACCTATCCGTGTTGATTGAAAACATGCGCCGCGAAGGTTATGAGCTGGGCGTGTCCCGTCCGGAAGTCATTCAAAAAGAAATCGACGGTGTTGTTTGCGAACCCTATGAACAGCTCACCGTCGATGTCGAAGAAACCAACCAGGGCGCCGTCATGGAAAAACTCGGCGAACGGGGCGGCGAACTCAAGGATATGGTCCCCGATGGCAAAGGCCGGGTGCGCCTTGATTACGTGATTCCATCGCGCGGGTTGATTGGCTTTCGCACCGAGTTTTTGACTGCGACCCAGGGTACCGGGCTGATTTACAGCGTGTTCGACCAATATGCCCCGGCAAAAGCCGGTGACATCGGTCAGCGCAATAACGGCGTGTTAATCGCCAACAGCCGGGGTAAGGCGCTGGGCTATGCGTTATTCAATCTTCAGGAACGGGGCCGCTTGATGATTGGCCATGGTGAGGAAGTGTATGAAGGCATGGTGATCGGGATTCATTCCCGCGACAATGATTTGGTGGTCAACCCGTTAAAAGCCAAGCAATTGACCAATATCCGCGCCGCCGGCTCCGATGAAAATATCATTCTGACGCCGCCCATTCGAATGTCACTGGAGCAGGCGTTGGAATTCATTGATGACGATGAGCTGGTGGAAGTGACGCCGTCGTGTATTCGTGTGCGTAAAAAGCTACTGTCCGAGCAGGACCGCAAGCGCGCGGCACGCCAGGCCGCCACCGCCTGATCCCAGTCTTTTTTGTTGCAACCGGTGGCGCTGCAGCGGGCCAGGCGTTAGCGTGTGCCGGTTGTGTCATCCAGTGGTCAATTATTATCCAGTCAATTTTAAATCTACCCGTGTTCATGATACAAAGGAGTTTCTGAGTGCTCCACTCATGTAATATGCGCTGGATCAAATCGTTTGTGTTGCCATAATGACGCGCGAATCCTTTTACATTGTCGTGGCGACAAACATCCCGCTCGATGTTTAGCAGGGCTTACAGGGTGTACACAATAAAGAGCAAACGGAAGACAAAAAAAATCAACGGGAGGTAGTCCTATGGTCGGTAAAAAGAACGTGGTGTTTGGTTTCATCTATTTGGTGTTATCCGCCAGTCTCGGACCTTATATGATTGTGCAATTTATGCCGGGTGTCGACGAAGCCGGCGCGGACAAACAAACCAAACTGTCACGTCTGCAAAATCTGCAACTCAATAACTTTGAAGAGGACCTGGAGCCGTTAACGCCGGAACAAATTGCCAAAGCGAACACATCGAGTATTCTGGCGCTTAATAAACTACATAACGCCGAACAACCTATCGATTTAATCAAAAATCCACATGCTCACGCCAACCTGGAAGCCCTGTTGAATATTGCAGTGGGTATTGCGCTGAGTTTTATTGCCGTATCCGTAATCTTCAAACAGGTTATCAGTTGGGTGTTTATTGCCGGCGCGCTGCTTCATTCCGGTATGCTTTACCTGACCGTCGTGTTTCAAATGGGCTGGGCGGCTGCGATATTAAATAGCGGGGTGGGCCCCGTGCTGGTGCTGCTGGGACTGTTGCTGGCCGGTGTTGCAGCGGCTATGGGGATGCGCCCGGAGGTTGTTAAAGACTAGACGGCGAAAATCGCATCACCGGTATCGTCATATCCTGTTAAGTAGGGTTATTGGCGACCATCGGTTCGGGGGGGGGTGGTATTGCAGGTTATACCTTTTACATTCAATGGCTTATATTGCTTGCGTGTGACCGGGGTCAACCTGACGCGATTTTTGCATGGATTGGCGTTTTATCGGTTAAATAACAAAATAAGGTGACAGCGTGCCCGGCTTATATCCGCGTATAAAACCGTACGCAACCCATCAACTGGAAGTTGATCCACCCCACGTGCTTTACGTGGAGGAATCGGGAAGCCCGGAGGGTATCCCCATCGTGTTCGTGCACGGCGGGCCCGGCGCGGGTTGCCTGCCTTACCATCGTACTTTTTTTGATCCCGAGGTATACCGCATCATTTTGTTTGACCAGCGCGGTTGCGGGCGCTCCGTTCCCCACGCGGAACTGGAGGGTAATACCACTCAGGCGTTGGTAGCCGACATGGAACGCATCCGTGAAATGCTGGGCATCGAGCGTTGGATACTGTTCGGGGGGTCCTGGGGTTCCACGTTAAGCCTGGTATATGCTCAAACCCATCCCGAAAAAGTCATGGGCCTGATCCTGCGCGGCATATTTCTGTGCCGGCCTTCGGAAATCCAGTGGTTTTATCAAAGCGGCGCCCACAGGATTTTTCCCGATCATTGGGAAGAATATGTCGGCGTGATTCCCGAACAGGAACGCGATGACATGGTTGGCGCCTATTACAAGCGCCTGACCGGTGAAAACGAACTGGCGCGCATGGGCGCGGCCAAGGCCTGGGCCCGCTGGGAAGCGCAGGCGTCCACGTTGCAACCCAGCCATTCGGTTGTTTCCACTTTTACCGAACCTTATACCGCCATGAGCCTGTCCCGCATTGAGTGTCATTACTTTATTAATAACAGTTTTCTTGAGCCCGACCAGATACTGAAAAACGCGCCCAAACTGGCGGACATCCCTGGCATTATCGTGCACGGTCGCTACGACATTATCTGTCCCATGGAAAACGCCTGGCAGCTGCATCAGGCATGGCCCGATTCCCAGTTACAGATTATTCCCGACGCAGGACATGCCGCCAGCGAACGCAGCATTGCCGACGCACTGGTGCGCGCCACCCGGCAATTCGCCGACCGCTTTGGTGCCGAAACCTGACAGCTTCCACCATTAATTTCCATTGATTGGTCGCCGTGATTGGTTTATTGCAAAGGGTTACCCAGGCTAAAGTCGAAGTGGGTGGTCAGTCCATTGGTGAAATCGGCCGAGGATTGCTGGTGCTCGTCGGTGTGCAAAAGCACGACGATTCGCAAAGCGCCAGACGGCTGCTCGAACGCTTGCTGGGTTACCGGGTATTTGCCGATGCCGAGGGTAAAATGAATCTCAGCGTCAGCGATATTAACGGTGGGCTGTTACTGGTACCGCAATTTACCCTTGCTGCGGACACCAAGAAAGGTATGCGTCCCAGTTTCTCCTCTGCGGCGGCACCACAGGACGGTGAACAGTTGTTTAATGAACTGGTTTCCTTTGCCCGCCAGCAACACCATACTGTTGCCACCGGGCGGTTCGGCGCGGATATGCAGGTTTCGCTAACCAATGATGGACCCGTGACGTTTATTATCACGGCTTAACAATCCCGTTTTACCCGCAGAGACGCAACGGCGCAGAGAATATGGTTTTTGTATTCGCGCTGCTCTCGCGTCCTTTGTGCCTTTGCGTTATTTGCGTTAGTGGTTGAATTCAAATACCAATCACGACAGTCTGTGCGACCGGTTTTTGGGTATCGTGTTATTATAAAACTATGATCGATTGGGATAAATATGATGCGGGTATCTGGCGGCAACGCAAGAATTACCTGCGGCCGGTGCAGCATGTTGATCCGGTGGCGCTGGATGACCTGGTAGGTATTGACCGGCAAAAACAGCGCTTGTTCGATAACACGCAGCGCTTTGTCTTCGGCAAGCCGGCCAATAACGTGCTGTTATGGGGCGCCCGGGGTACCGGCAAATCGTCATTGATTAAGGCAATGTTCAACGCTTTTAAGGGCCAGGGTTTGCGCCTCATTGAAGTGGATAAAACAGACTTGCTGTCGTTGCCGGATATTGTGGACGAGATCCGCGAACAACCTTATCGTTTCATTCTGTATTGCGACGACTTGTCCTTTAGTGACAATGAAACGTCCTATAAAGCGTTAAAAAGCGTACTGGAAGGCTCCATCGAACTACCGCCGGACAATGTGCGCGTTTACGCTACCTCCAACCGCCGTCACCTGGTACCGGAATCCATGCAGGATAATGTGGCTTCTACGCATATACAGGGTGAGGTCCACTATGCCGATGCCATCGAGGAAAAAATCTCGCTGTCGGACCGCTTCGGGTTGCGGCTGTCCTTTTACAGTATTAACCAGCAGGACTATCTCGCTATCATTGACAGTTATTTCAAGCATTACAAGGGCGATCGCAACGAACTGCACCGGGCGGCGCTGCAGTTTGCCGCCGATCGGGGCGCCCGCAGTGGCCGGGTGGCCAAACAGTTTTATTGTGAGTTTGCCGAACGCGACTAGCTGTTTTCAGCTAGACATTGTCAACTAGTCACTATCATTTTCTTCAACGGCATTACTGTATTGCTTGACCACTTTCTTGATGGCTTTGATCTGCAATTCGCGGATCCTGTGTGCGATTGCTGCACCCTCCAAACCCGATTGTGCCACTTCCCTGGTATCCACCGAGTTTGCCGACTCCAGGGCCTGCTGCAGTAACCGCGCCTGCGGGTAATCCCGTTGTTCGAATCCTTTACGGCCCCTGGAGTCCGCTTCGCAGGCCAGCAGAAACTGCTGGAAGCGGTCCGGGCGGCGGAAGGCATCGACGTCCTTGAGTAACTTTAAAATGGTATTGGCGCGCAGTTCCAGGGCGCGGTGACAATGCAGATGATAACGCGCCACGTGAATGGCCAGCTGCCGGTAATTGTTGGGAACACGGTAGCGGTCGCATAACGCGTCAATCAGCGGCACGCCGCTTTCTTCGTGATCGATGTGCTTGGGCCATTGATCCGCCGGTGTAATACCTTTACCCAGGTCATGAGTCAGCGCCGCAAAGCGGGCGACGGTATCGGGCGTTAGCGCGGTGCATTGTTCCAGCACCATCATGGTATGCACGCCGGTGTCGATTTCCGGATGATGTTTTTCCGGTTGCGGTACGCCGAACAATTGTTCGATTTCAGGAAACAACCTCGCCAGCGCGCCGCAGTCCCTTAATGTCATAAAAAATTGTTGTGGCGTATCAGTGGCCAACGCTGTTTCCAGTTCCTTCCACACCCGTTCAGGGACCAGTGCGTCCACCTCGCCGGAATCCACCATGTTTTGCATCAACACTATGGTTTCATCGGCAACGCTAAACCCCATGCCGGCGAAGCGCGCCGCAAAACGCGCCACGCGCAGGATTCTTACCGGGTCTTCGTTAAACGCACTCGATACGTGGCGCAGGCGGCGCTTTTCAATATCCGCGACACCGCCATAGGGATCAATAATGTTGCCCTGTTGGTCCTCGGCAATGGCATTGATGGTCAGGTCGCGCCGTTGCAGGTCCTGTTCCAGCGTAATAGCCGGATCGGCATGGAATTCGAAGCCCTTGTAGCCGGGAGCGGTTTTGCGCTCGGTGCGGGCAAGGGCGTATTCATCGTGGGTCTGAGGATGGAGAAACACCGGAAAGTCCTTGCCCACCTGCTTAAAGCCCTTGTCCAGCATTTGTTGCGGCGTTGCACCGACCACCACCCAGTCATGTTCGCTGGGTGTTAATCCAAGCAACTTGTCTCGGACGGCGCCGCCCACCAGATAAATTTTCATACGCAGTTCAGATAATCAATGCTATGATGTTGCGTCAATTATGAGCAGAATAACAGGATTGTTCTGGTGTTGTATAGAAAGCCCCGAAACATAAAATTCCTCATCTTGCTGACTACCATAGTTATGATTATCGTTTTGGCGGCGCCGGGATGCTCCAATCTCAGTTACTATGCGCAATCGGTTGCCGGCGGCTACGAAGTACTGGCCAATCGCGAACCCATACCGCAAGTCCTGCAACAACCCGATGTAACCCAAACGATCAAGGATAAACTAAAGGTAGTATTGAAAATCCGCGATTTTGCCACGCGTCAACTGGATTTGCCCGATAACGATAGCTACCGTACCTATGTGGATTTGCACCGCCCATATGCCGTATGGAATGTGTTTGCCGCGCCAGAGTTTTCCATGACCATGAAGGAATGGTGTTTTTTGTTCGTGGGTTGTGTGCGGTATCGCGGTTACTTTCACGAGCAGGATGCTCAACAATATGCCAGTGGCCTACGCGAACAAGGGCTGGATGTTTACGTGGCGGGCATCGCCGCCTATTCCACGATCGGCTGGTTTGATGATCCCATGCTCAACACCATCATCCAGCGTGACGAAATCCGACTGGCAGGTTTGATTTTTCACGAACTGGCCCATCAGGTGGTCTTTATCAAGGGTGATACCGCCTTTAACGAGGGTTTTGCGGTAACCGTGGAGCTGGAAGGCGTCAAGCGATGGCTGGATCATGAGGGAACGCCCGATATGCTGGCCACTTACCGTCAACGTAAGGCGCGCCACAAACAGTTCGTGGCGCTGGTGAATAAAACCCGTGACCGGCTGGCACAACTTTATGACAGTGATACGGCGCCCGAGGTTATGCGCAAGCGTAAAGAAGTCATCATTAACGGTATGAAACAGCAATACCAGCAACTGAAGGCTTCCTGGAACGGGTATTCCGGCTACGATCGCTGGTTTGCCAAACCCATCAACAACGCCCAGATTGCCGCGGTGACCACATACCGCGATTATGTGCCGGCGTTTCAGCAGTTGCTGGCCCGCAATCACAACGATATGGCGGCATTTTACCAGGCCGTGGAAAAGCTCGGTGATCTGCCGGCCAAGGCCCGTGAACAAGCGATCACCAATCTATCTCCGCAACCGAACTCATCCTGATATCACTTGATTAATCAATAACCTGTGCATATCGGGTGGAGTTTGCGCCACCCTCAGAGCCGTTTTTGCGAGCTAAAGATTTACCCTGCCGGATCGATGCTATATCTGGACGACTGGTGTTTTTGCCAGCGATTTACCAAAGCGGCTGCCCGACCTGATCCCTGATGTGCCGCGCCCCAATCAGCCGATGCCTGAGCCGGACGGAACATGTACTCAACCACAATGACATAATGGCAAAACGTCAAAAACTGAATTCCAAGAATATCGTGTTCCTGGCGTTTGCCGTGGTCCTGGCGTTGCTAACCGCGTTAATGGTTATCTGGGCGCAGAGTATTTCCCGAAACGATGAACGCCTGCAAAAGATTACCGATCAGTTGATCGAAACCCAACACGTCTTTTCCATGCGCGATGCCGCCTACCAGCGGGCGATACTTCTTTATCGCATGGCGACCCTGAAAGATCCCTTCGATCGCAATGACGAATACATGGCATTTAAGTCCCTGGCCAATAATTTCATTGTGGCGCGCAACAAGTTTGAGGACGACGGCAATACCCAGGGGGAACATGCGCTGATCTGGAGCCGGGTACGTCCCATGATCAATCGTAATGCGCAACTGCAAAACGAAACCGCAGAACTGATTCTGGAAGATCGCATTGATGAAGCCCAGAAGCAGTTGGTGGAGAATGTCAAACCGGTTCAGGATGTGGTGATGTCGGAACTCACTGACCTGTTTGATATGGAGCGCGTCAATGCCGTGCGCATACTGAATGCCGCCAAGACGGAAAATCATATGACATTTATTGTAATCATCGCCATCTCGTTGGGGGTGATTGTGTTCGGGGCATTGATCGCCTGGTTTGTGGCTCGGCGCACCAGTGAAAGCGAAGAGTACCTGTTGGAGCACACGGATAAATTGCGGGATTTGTATGCATTGTCGGGGAACGCCAACCTGAGCTTTGATGAGCAAATCGATGCTACCCTGAACCTGGGTTGCCGCCTGTTTGATATGGAGATTGGAAAAGTATGTAAAATTAATGTGCTGGAAAATACCAATACATTTTTACATTGTGTGTCCCCGGATGATTTTAATATATTTCCCGGTACCCGGGTGGCGCTGGAAAAAACATTTTGCAGCCTGGTTTATGAAAAAAACGGCCCCATTGCCCTGTATGATGTGCGTCGCTCGGAATACCAGTCATATCCCTGTTATGAATTTTCGCATCTGGAGTCCTATATCGCGGCACCGATTTATATCAATGGCGAGAAATTCGGAACCGTGAATTTTTCCGGCCGCAAACCACGTTCTACTCCATTCACCGAAGCGGATGTTGAATTGATAAAGCTGGTGGGTAATTGGGTCAGTGTGGCACTGGAAAGGGAATACGTGCAAAAAGAGTTAAAGCAGGCCAAGGACGCCGCGGAACTGGCCAACCGTGCAAAAAGCGGTTTTCTAGCCAATATGAGCCACGAAATACGCACGCCCCTTACGGCAGTGCTGGGTTTTTCGGAAACCTTGCTGGACGCTAATCAAAGTGAGGCCGAGCGGGAAAAGTCCATTAAGTCCATCATAAAAGCCGGCAATCACCTGCACCAGATCATCAACGATGTACTGGATCTTTCAAAAATCGAAGCCGAACAGCTGGACATTGAACAGGTGCAAGTGTCGCTGTTTAAAATACTTGGCGATGTCGAAAGACTGGTGGGCAGCCAGGCGCGCAAAAAGGGACTATCCTTCGACATATTTTACGAGTTTCCGGTGCCACGGCATATCCTTACCGATCCAACCCGTTTGAAACAGATTCTCATTAATATCTGCGACAACGCCCGTAAATTTACCGAGAGCGGTGGGATCACCATCGAGGTTGCTTATCTGGCGGGCGAGGGACAGATGCTTTTTACCATTACCGATACCGGTATCGGTATGTCGCCCGATGAAATGGGTAATATCTTTAATGCCTTTACCCAGGCCGATACCTCCATGATCCGCAAATATGGGGGTACCGGGCTGGGGTTGTGCATTTCGCAGCAACTGGCGCAAAAACTGGGCGGTAACATCAGTTGCCACAGTGAAAAAGGTAAGGGCAGTCAGTTCATTATCACGATCGCAGCCGGTCTTGACAACAATGTCGAATTGGTAAATGACGTGGTCGAAACCGAGTTGCCTGCGCGCGAGCCACAACAGGTGCAGTCCGTTGTGCCTCAGACATTGTCGGGTAATGTGCTACTGGCCGAAGACAGTGTTGACAATCAACAATTGATTTCCATGTATGTGCGCAAAACCGGTGCCTCGATTACCGTCGCGGAAAACGGCAAAATCGCGGTGAACCACGCTATGTCCGAGGACTTTGATTTGATCCTGATGGATATGCAAATGCCGGTGATGGGAGGGTTGGAGGCGACGCAATGGTTACGGCAGATTGGGCACCGGACACCTATAGTGGCGTTGACTGCCAATGCCATGAAACAGGACCGCGATCGTTGCCTGGCCGCCGGAGCCGATGGTTACCTTACCAAGCCTGTTGACCTGGGTAGTTTTTACCGTGTCCTGCAAAAATATCTGAAGGACAATAACAACAAACCACTCCAGTCAAGTGCTTATCTCAGTGAGGAATTTGCTGATGACCCGGAATTCCAGCAATTGCTGCAACAGTTCGTCGACGGGTTGCCCGCAATTGTTGATAATATTCATCATGCCGCCAACGAGAATGACTGGGAAACGGTGCAATCACTGTCCCACAACCTGAAAGGTGTCGGTGGTAATTATGGTTTTCCCGAGATCAGTCATATCGCCCAGAAAATTAACAGCGACACCAAGTGCGAGCAATATGCGCGTATTAATACGCTGGTGGCGGAGTTGACGTCGGAATGTACGCGGATTGTAAAGAATCACCACAAGCGCCGCGCTTCCTGAGGCGTGGTCATTCACACGATCACACGATTCGTTCACCCTGTCTCACATCCGAAACTTCATTTTATACCCGGCGCGAGGTGCGGCGATATTGCGAAAAACGGTCGCGCAACGTTTTACGTCCCAGGTATGTCGGTACGATGGACTCCAGGGGAGTGGGAACAATACCAAATACCGGCGGAAATTCCTTTTCACAGATGCTGTCCACCTGGCTCGATAGATAGTTGTCCTTGGTAAACGGCTTGCCGGGCGCGTGGCCCATAAACATGGCCATTAATCTCGACGGGCCGTTGCCCAGCGGGATAATGGGTTTTTTAATACCGCAGGTTTCGGCGGTGTATCTCACCAGTTGTTCCAGTGTGTATTGGTTGGGGCCGCACAAATCATAACGCTGACCAAAAGTGGCCTTGTGGTCCAACGCCGTGGCAAACGCTTTTGCTACATCCTCCGCGTAGACAGGTGCGAAACGGGCATTGGCCACCGCCAGAGGAAACGGCGCGATACGGGGAGGGATGCGCAGTAATTTCGCAAAGCGGTTAAAAAAGCTGTCCCGGGGTCCGAAGATCACTGACGGTCGGAAGCTGGTGACATGGGCGGTGTGAATTTTATGGATGATGTCTTCCGCTTTACCTTTGCTACGCAGGTACTTGCTGGGGGCGTTGTCGGCATCGGCTTTGAGAGCGCTCATATGCAGTACACGTGGTACCTCTTTCATGATGCAGGCATCGGCGATTTTTTTGGCCAGCTCCACGTGCACCCGTTCAAAGGTATCCTTGCCCGATTCATTTAATATACCCACCAGGTTGATGACCACATCCTGTCCGCTTAACTGTTCCTTGAGCACCTGCGGGTCATGAACATCGGCGGACACAATTTCCACTGAAGGTAGTACCAGCAGGTCGCGTTTGCGCTCGCGGTGGCGGCTGATAATCTTAATTTTATGGTTATACTTGGCCAATTGCCCCACAATGTGCTGTCCCACAAAGCCGGTAGCGCCCAGAATACAAATTTTCTTAGATAATGCCACTTTAGCCGGTTCCCCGTTTGACTGTTAAAATCACAAACAATGAGCGGCATTCTCCGAGATGACCACGGGTGCGTCAAGTCTGGAAGATACGGGGATAGCGGTTTTTGCCGAATAATAATTGGTCATTTCAGGCCATTGAGAATTGTCAGGGTGTTAAACGGTTTTTTTTCTGCAAATTACTGGGTCATCGTTATACTTTAAGCACAATTAAATGGTTAACAGTTGAGACAAAGGACGGCATTATGGCATTTCAGTCGGTCAATCCCGCCACGGGGGAAAACCTGGCAACCTACGATACCTGGGACCCGGATACCTTAAACAAAGCCCTACAGGCCGTGGCGGCCGCTAACGGTCAGTGGGCGGCCACGGCGCTCGACACTCGCCGCGATTTGATGCGCAAAGCGGCGGAACAGTTGCGCAGTGACAAGGCGCAACTGGCGGAAACGATTACCTGCGAAATGGGCAAACTAGCCGCCGAGGCGGAAGCGGAAGTAGAGAAGTGCGCCCTGGCCTGCGACTACTATGCCGACAACGGGCCGGCGTTCCTTGCCGATGAAATGATCGAAACCGACGCGACGAAAAGTTACGTTTGCTACCAGCCGATTGGCACTGTTTTGGCGGTCATGCCCTGGAATTTTCCCTTGTGGCAGGTGTTTCGATTTGCCGCGCCGACACTGGTGGCGGGCAATACCGCGGTGTTGAAACATGCTTCCAATGTGCCGCAATGTGCCCTGGCTATCGAGCAGGTGTTTCGCAAGGCCGGGTTCCCGGAAAACGTTTTCCGGACTCTCATGATCAGTGCTTCGCAAGTGCAGTCGGTCATTGAAGACCACCGTATCCGGGCGGTGACCCTGACCGGCAGCGAAGCGGCCGGACGGCAGGTGGCCGCGCAGGCGGGCGGCGCCCTGAAAAAGTCCGTGCTGGAACTGGGTGGTTCCGATCCGTTTGTGGTGCTGGAAGACGCGGATCTGCCGGCGGCGGTGAAAAGCGCCGTGACTTCACGGTTTCTCAATTGCGGACAAAGTTGTATTGCCGCCAAGCGTTTTATCGTGGTGGAACCTGTCGCCTCCCAATTTATGGAGCAATTTAAAACCGCGGTGGAAGCGCTGACGCCGGGTGACCCCACGGACCGATCAACGGCGCTGGCGCCTATGGCACGTACCGACCTGCGCGACGATTTACATCAACAGGTTACCGACAGTATCGCCCAGGGGGCGAAAGTTATTACCGGTTGTCAGCCGGTGGAGGGTCCCGGTGCTTATTATCAACCGTCCATACTGGCAGGCGTTAAACCGGGCATGCGCGCTTACAGCGAAGAGTTGTTCGGCCCGGTTGCCACGGTGATCACGGCCCGCGACGAAGCCGATGCCTTGCGGCTGGCCAACGACACCGTGTTTGGGTTGGGCGCCAATGTATGGAGCAAGGACGTTGCCCGCGCCGAGGCGTTTGGCAAACAAATCCAGGCAGGCTCGGTTTTTATTAACGGTTTTGTTAAAAGTGATCCGCGCCTTCCCTTTGGCGGCGTCAAAGCATCCGGATACGGCCGCGAGTTGTCCCACCACGGCATGCATGAGTTCGTTAACATCAAGACCATCTGGATTCAGTAGCGCGTGGCGGCTTTCGGATTTCTGCCGGTTTATTTGCTGGTGGGCGCGGTGGCGGGCTTGTGTGCGGGGCTGTTTGGCGTCGGTGGCGGATTAATCGTGGTACCGGCGCTGGTTTATGCATTTGCGCTGCTGGAGTTAACCTCCACGTCGTTGATGCAACTGGCGGTGGGGACATCGCTGGCCGTCATTATCGTTACTTCCCTGTCATCCACGGTGGCGCACCACCGGCACGGCGCCGTGCAGTGGCCTCTGGTGGGCCGCATCGCACCTTTCATTGCTGCGGGCAGTCTCGCCGGCGCCTTCATCGCATCGAGGGTACCCAGTGCGCACCTGAAACTGGTATTTGCCGTGGTGGAGGTACTTATTGCGCTGCAAATGTATCTGGAATTAAAGCCAAAACCCGCCCGTACACTGCCGGGGCCTATGGGGTTAGGCGCTGTCAGCAGTGGCATCGGCTTAGTGTCCGCGGTAGTAGGCATCGGCGGTGGCACCATGACGGTTCCCTATCTGACATGGTGCAACGTGGATATCCACAAAGCCGTGGCAACGTCAGCCGCCTGTGGCGTGCCCATCGCCCTGGCTGGCAGTCTGGGCTTTGTATGGCTGGTACCTCATGCCGTTGAATTGCCGCCACACACCATCGGCTTTATTTACTGGCCGGCATTGCTCGGCATTGCTGTTGCCAGTGTGGCAGCGGCCCCGTTGGGCGCGAAACTGTCCCACCGTTTATCAACGCGCCACCTCAGGCGCGTATTCTCGGTGTTCCTGCTGCTCGTTGGTTTGTCGATGCTGTTTGTCTAACAAAGTTCATATATGCGCGTGGCAAGCTAGTGATCGAATTATTTCGTTGGTTCAAGACTCAAGATTGATTGTGAGGTGTTGCGGGTACAAACAGAAACTCCCCGGCTTCATGGCCGCTGTGACGAATAGGCGCATATTGAGGGGTCTGTTCAATGTGTAGTTTGGCGGCGTTGGTGACAACCTGATTGGAGACGCGCCGGTAAATACTGTAAGCCTCGATAATGGTATCGTTTTTCTTTAATGCATCCAGGAACGCTTTGGCGAAAACCGAATGATCGCCGCTGCCGGTATCCAGCACCGGTCCCAGTCCACCTGATGTCAACGCCGTACGCGAACGCGTTGCCGCCATGACTTTATACCACTTCATGCGCAGCTTATCCGGAAGATCCGGTGCCAGCCGGGCCAATGAAGAGCGGGTAAGTGCACCGGAATAACAGGAATCAGCAACCACCATCACATGTTTGGCATTCATGGTATTGATGATATCGGTGATGTCCGTATTGGAAATCCAGTTGGAGGGGTTGTTGGGTTCTGCATCAACAGGTAGCCAGTGGCCGCGTTCGTTTGAGTTGTCCAGTGCACCATGACCGGCATAATACACCAATAAGTTGTCATTTTTACCCAGTTGCTTGCGGTAATCGCTCAGTGCCGAGAGGATCGAGTAGCGGTCAGCGTTAAGTAAAAGCGTGGTTTTGAATCCGTATTTTTTGCGGAGAATTCTATCCACCATCCTGGCATCATTAACCGCGGTCTCGAGGCGCGGATAATGGGTGTAGCGGTTGTTGCCTATGATCAACGCGTAGAATCTGCCAAAATCAATGTCAACGGGTCCCGAAATCGCCGGCGCTGTTGCCGGCACTGGCGAAGGCGTGGGGATCTCGGTGGTTTTGGTATACGGTAAAAGCTGAAAATTCAATGCGGCGCGCTGATCCAGGTGGTCAATGGCTTCCACGCTAACCGGCGTGGCGCTGTTTTTGATTTGCACCGGCACCTGAAATATTCCTGAGCTGTCCACGTGTTCCGGCCGGTTGTTGACCGTTAACGACGCCAGGCCGGCGGGCGCGATCACCTTGCCGACAATGATGCGTTCTTTGATGGCTGATCGAAGTTTGATGCTGGGTATGCCGCGAGTTAATGATAGAGGAGGGTCCAGTAACTCGATCGTCGGTCCCTTGAGCTTTTTGAGTTTCTGTTCGTAATTGTCTGCTTTTGCCTGCAGAGACCGGCGTTCTTGTTTGCTAAGCATCGCCTGCTTTTCTTTGAGTGTTTTGCGGGTCTGTTGCAGTTTGTGGCGGAGTTCCGAAATTTGGTTGTTGAGTTTCGAAACCCGTTGCGCTGTTTTTGCCTCGATCGTTGACGTAAATTGCAAATCGTTTCCATCAAGACCAGATGCCTTGCGATACCAGTTGAGCGCTTTGATCACGTCTTTCTCGACGCCGAGTCCCTTTTCGTACAAATAACCCAGGTTAATGGCGCCGCGTGTATCTCCCTGTACGGCCGCCTTGCGATACCATTCGGCTGCCAGGCTATAGTTAGGTGTGGTGCCCAGACCTTTTTCAAAAATTTCACCCACCCGGACCTGGGGCCTGGCATCACCCTCGCGAGCGGTTTCAAGCCATACATTGAGCGCGGTCCGATAGTCGGCACGATCGTAAGCCACGTATTCCCCGCCGCGGATTGCACAATCCTGTAATCAGGATATCGCTTCCTGGGATGTTTTGTCAGTAACTGATATGAGTTGGATGTTCAGTGGTGCGAGCGCGTTTAATCAAGACATCAGCACTTGGGATGTCTCGTCAGTAACCGATATGAGCCGGATGTTTAACAATGCCAGTGTCTTCAATCAGGCTATCAGCGCTTGGAATGTCCCGTCAGTAACCGATATGCAATATATGTTTTCCGGCGCCAGCGCCTTCGACCAAGCCATCGGTACCTGGGAGGTTTCATCAGTTTCAAATATGACGGGAATGTTTACCGCTGTAACCCTTTCGGTAACTAACTACGATGCTTTGCTTGTTGGTTGGAGCGCCCAAAGTCTACAGAATAATGTTCCTTTTCATGCTGGTAATAGTCAATATTCCGCGAGTGGCCAACCCGCCAGAGATACCCTAACCAATAGTTTCGGTTGGACGGTGACCGATGGCGGCCTTGCGCCGTAAAAAGGATCGCCTTTTAGTTTAGTGAGTGAAGGCTCCACCGGTGGTGGGTATGGGGACTGCTGAGTCTTGTGATTAAACTCATTCCAATCTCAAAGCTCATTCAGGGTACCTTGTTTTATATGGCCCTTAAACGCCCCATTTTGTAGGTAAAAACACACGTTTAAAGGCAAAATCGTAGCTGATTTTTAAAGTTGTTTTACGAAATATCAAATAGTTACGACAGTGAATCCCCGGTATCGGCGCCCATTTGGCAGGCATATTTTCCAACCGGACGCCTGTAGTCTAACTAACGAGTGGTTTCAGGTAAAATTCATTTAATATACACTCATTAAAATATCGGAGGGTATCTGGCGCAACGCTCCCAGGAGAATAGGTACATGCAAAACGAGACGAGTTCCAAACCGCAATACTTCGAGTATTCCATTCAGCCCGGCGATACATTCTCCGGGGTTCTGACAAAGATGTATGGCGCCACACCAGGCGGCAGCCGATATGCAAAGAGTACATTCTGTCGATCAATCCACATATTAAAGACCCAAATTTGATCCGGGCCGGGGATGTACTACGGTTGGGCGAATACCCGTGGAGCCGCGCAGCACGACAGAAGCCTATTCCTGTCACACCCAAGCTACCAACCAGACCAAACCTGATCACCGCTCCAATTCCCCGGCAGGACCGCGAAAATTTCTGGGCGCTCTCCTGGCTGGAACATAATTCAAAAGCACTCACTATTCCCGGTAGTATAACTCTGGGTGCCACCTCAAACCTGTTCAGCCCGGGCAATCAGGCGTTGGTCACGGAAGTAAACGACCTCTATGGGCAATACAAAGCGGGACAGATAACCAAAGGTCAGTACGATTATGGCCGCAAGATCGCACTACACCGGCTTAAGAATAATTTGGGGCCTGCTGAAAAATGGCTGTTTGGTAATAAAACGACGCATGAAAGCATTCGTATCGCCCGACGAGGTGGTGTACCAGCAACGGCGCATATCGCAAAACACGCAAGCCGTATCGCCAAGATCGCCAAATATGCCCGCAACGGGGGCATTGTACTAACCGGAGTTGGGTTGACCGCATCGTGTATAGAAATAGCTAATACTGAAGAGCGACAAGAAAAAAATGAAATTTTAGTTGAAACTGTGGGCAGCACATTAACTGGTGCTGTTGGCGGTGCACTAATCGGCATATTCCTGGTATCGAACC
>JASFOJ010000010.1:0-57628 GCA_050116575.1 Gammaproteobacteria bacterium
GTCGCCGCGCAATGGAACCCCGTAAGCGTTCAACATCCAGTGCCACCAACAGCAAATGAATAAAAACCGCCACCGGCTCAAATGCGTATTTACGGAACATCAGAGTCAGTTTCGCCACTAATCGCTGACGTTGCCGCCAGGTCACAGTTGGTGCCAGTTGCTTGAACAGGTCGATATGCGCCTCGACAATGGCGATCAGTTCACGATTGGGCGCCTGTTGGCTGGCTTTTTTTTCCGGCCACAATGATTGCCAATGCGCCAGCCAGCCTTTTACCAGGGACTGGTTAGCCTGCCATGGACCAAGCAACGGCGCGTAGGGCGAGCGGGAAAAATTGTCCAGACGCAGTTCCGGGTTAACTGCGGTAAAGTTTTTTAAGTGCGGGTCTTCCAGCATCCACTGATACGCGGTATTGCCCGTCAGCATATAATTGAATGCCGGCAAATAGGTCAGGCAGACAATCCATTGAACAGCATCGCGCCACGGTGGCGGAACCCAGCTAGCCACGTCCGCCACATATTCCCGGTAACGCTTCATTAACGCGGTTTCAATCACATGATGGCTATCCTTGGCCTGCAAACCCGCTACCCAGTTTTTTAACGGCGTTTTCGATGCCGCTTGCAGGTAATTTTCCAGCTCCTTTTTCGATTCGACAATCTGCCAGATGTGTTCATCCGGACGCATACCGTGACGCGCCTGCAAGCGAACCTGCGTGTAAATAAAAGTTTTACGTATTGTCATCGGCTGTTAACAGTATCCTCGGGAAAAAAAATCGGTTAACAATGGCCAGCACACTTTTATGGTTCATCCACATCTTTTTTATTCTCCGGTGTCTGCAACTCACTATCAGACTCCAACTCATTCAGCGTCGTCAACAGTTCCGCCATTTGCCCCGCCACTTCGTCTACCGCAACACTATCCGGTTCATCGTCATGACTGGCCCTTAGGTTTTTTTCCTGTTCCATCTGCAGGTGATTGACTTGGTCAGTAACCGCACGGTGACAACGCCGGTGCAAGCGGCTGATACGATCATCAGTGAGTGCGGCGATGCGTTGCGCTTTTTCCCTGGCTTGTTGCAGCAGGGTGTCCGCCTGTGCCGAACACTGTTTGACCGCCTGCCGGGCATCAGCTTCGGCTTTCAGCACCACATTCATCGCCTGTTCCGCGGTCATACTACCGGAATTATTGTTTTCATTCGCATCCATAATAAGTAGTCATCACTAATAACAGTATAAGTCAACAAATTCGCGGCAAAGGATCGTCTTCCAATTCTTCCAGTACGCGATCCCCACCAATATCCGTTTCCAACACCACCCGCAATACATCATTGTTTATCCGGCCGATGATCTGCGCGTTTGCTCCCTGCGGCAACTGCTGCCAACGTTCCAGCGCCTGTTGCGCCGCGCCTTCGGCTACTACCGCCACCACGCGGCCTTCACACGCCAGGTACATGGGGTCATATCCGAGCATTTCGCAGACAGTGTTCACCGGGTCTTTTATCGGGATGTGCGCCTGTTGAACGCGAACACCGAAACGAGTCCCGCGATGTATTTCGTGCAACACCGTGGCAAGCCCACCACGAGTAGGATCGCGCATAAAACGCAGGCCGGGCAAATCATACAAAACTTCGCATAACGGTAATACACTGCCGGAATCCGATTGAATATCACCGCGCAACCCAAACTGTTCTCGGGCCAGCATAATCGCGGTGCCGTGATCACCCACGGAACCGCTCACTAATATACAGTCGCCGGCGGTAATCTGCTTTAGCCCCAGCAACACCGCGCTGTTTTTGACACCGATACCGGTGGTCGTCAAATAAAGCCCGCTGCCTTCGCCCCGGGGTACGACCTTGGTATCGCCGCAAACGATTTGCACACCCGCCCGTTGTGCGGCGTCCGCCATACTTTTTATAAAGTGTTGCAACTTTTCCAGTTCCAAACCTTCTTCGATAATAGCTGACAAGCTCAGGTACTTGGGCACGGCACCGCTCACCGCAAGATCGTTGACGGTGCCGTGTACCGCCAGCGAACCAATGTTACCTCCGGGAAATTCCAGCGGTTGCACCGTAAAACCGTCCACTGTCATCATCAGTTCGCCTTGTAAAACCGGCAGGGTCGCTGCATCCGCCTGGGCATCCAGCACAGGATTGGCCAGGTAGGTGGCAAACAGCTCCTCGATCAGCTGTCTCATGTAATGACCGCCATTGCCGTGGGCCAGGGTAATGCGTGTCATGGTACCGCCTCGTGTTCGGGTTGATTATTCTGCTTGTTTGTCGATGATGAATCGTCTGCGGGTTGGTGACGTGTCTGCTTCGTCAGCAAAGCACATGCTTCGACGAGTTGGCCGTAACACAGCCCCCCATCGTTGACCGGTAACTTTTCCGGCATATAACAGAGAAAGCCGTGCTGTTGCAGCAAATCCATGGCGCGTTCGGCTAACAAACGATTTTGAAACACGCCGCCGGTCAAACCCACCGCGAAGTCGCCGTGCTCTTCCCTTATCTGTAATGCCTGGTGCAGCAGCGACAGGGCCATAGTTTCATGAAAACAACGGGCTCGATCCGGGACCGACATCGATGAATCCATCAACATCTCAATTAACCATTGCCAGTCAATGCGCCACACGCCGTTGTCATCTTTGTCCATTGCCAGGGACAGGGCTTGCGCATCGCCGGTCTCTGCCCTGGCTTCCAGCCACATCGGTCCCTGGCCTTCAAAGCTGGTATAAGTCGCAAGCCCCAGCAAAGCAGCGGCGGCATCGAACATCCGGCCTACCGCCGATGTCTGCGGGCAACGCAGTTTACGCTGCCAGGCATGCCAGGCTATATCAATATCCTCAATCGCCGGCCGCCATGTATTACCGGTTTGCCAACACAGGGCCGCCGCGCTGCGCCAGGGTTCCAGTGAGGCTTTGTCGCCACCGGGCAAATAAAACGGCCGCATACTGGCAACCCGCCGCCAGTTTCCGGGATTGCCCAGCAATGCTTCGCCGCCCCACAGCGTCCCATCTTCACCAAAACCGGTGCCGTCCCAGGCAAAAACCAGCCACTGGCGCGTATCTATGAATTCGCCGCTCAACACTGATGCGTGGGCATGATGATGAAAGATTTCGACAACGGGCTTTCCTGTTTGGCGCGCCCATTGGGAACTGTAATAGCGCGGATGGGCATCGCACACGATACGCCGGGGGCGCACATGATAGAGCTTCTGCAAATCTTCAATGACCTGGTGAAACACCTGTTGGCTGCGTGGCGATTCCAGTTCGCCAATATGCGGTGACACAACCAGGCGCTCGCCCCAGGCCAGGGCAATAGTGTTTTTCATATGCCCGCCCACCGCCAACAGCGGCTCGGGCAATTCGACGGGCAATGTCATTTCGACCGGCGCGTTACCCCGGCCCAGCCGCAGCGGACGGGGTTTGCGATTAATGACACGGTATACAGGATCATCGGCGGGGCGTTGTATGGGACGGTTATGATGTAAAAAGCCATGGGCAACTTTGGCTAATCGCCGCGACACGTCGTCGTTACCGGTCAATACGGGCTCGCCGCTAATGTTGGCGGAGGTGGCCACCAACGGGCCACCGAAATCCTCCACCAACAAATGATGCAACGGACTATAAGGTGTCATCACCCCAATTTCCTGCAATTGCGGGGCAATCAAACCAGACAGTTCACTGTTAGGTGCCGCAGGCAACAGCAGGATGGGGTGGGCCGTCGCATTCAACAGCTCGCGCTGTGCTTCGCCAACCTGCACGTAATCCGCCAGTTGCCGGTCACTGATCATTACCGCCAATGGTTTATGGGGTCGGGACTTGCGCCGGCGCAGTTGCGCCAGCGCGGCATCATTACAGGCATCGGCTATCAGATGATAGCCACCCACGCCTTTTACCGCCACAATGCGTCCTTCACGTAGCGCTGCTATACAAGCGTGCAAGGCCTGATCATTGCCTTCAACAACTTCCTGCCCCTGTTGATAGCACAGCGTTGGCCCGCAATTGCTACAGGCCACGGGCTCGGCATGATACCGGCGGTCGTCGGGATTGTGATATTCCTGGCGGCATTGGGAGCATAATGCAAAGCCTGCCATAGTGGTATTTACACGGTCGTACGGCAAGCATCGAATCAGCGTATAACGCGGACCGCATTGCGTACAATTGATAAACGGGTAGCGGTAGCGGCGATTATTGGGATCAAAGAGTTCTTTCAGGCAATCGTCGCAAACCGGTAAATCTGCCAGGATACGCACGTCATTACGGGCGTTACGGCTGCTTTCGATAATGGCAAACGATGGATAGTTGTTACAATTAATGACCCGGCATTGATTGATCACCGGCTTTGAATGCGGCGGCGCCTGATGAATCAGCTTGTATTGAAAGGCCTGCAAATAGTCGGCTCTGCCTTCGGCGTGGATAACGACCTCGCCCATGCGGTTCTGTATCCAGCCACGGATTCCACACTCATGGGCCAGCCGGTAAACGAACGGGCGAAAACCAATACCCTGTACGTGTCCTGACAACACATAAAACCGCGCTTGTACTGGTTCGCCGGATTCATACATCACACCACCGCTGGTTCTCCGGATTGTTTGGTTGACTTTTTATAGCGTGATTGGCGCACCCCGCTGCTCCACCAGATACGGCAGGCGCCTTCATCGGATACCATACAGGGACCTATGGGTGAACGCGGCGTGCAGGCGGCGCCATACAGTCGGCATTGATCGGGATATAGCTTACCCAGCACAACACGGGCACAATCACACCCCGGCGGCATCATGCCGGCCCGTTTTCGCGCCTCATGATCCGTATTCAACACCGCAAATCGTTGCCGGGCATCATACTGTTGATAGTCGTTGTTGAGGGCAAAACCCGATGCCGCAATAGTACCAACGCCGCGCCAGTTGGCGTCCACGATATCCATAACCCGGGATAAAATATCTTTGGCGCCGGTATTGCCGTTGGCGTTAACCAGTTCAGGATAACAGTTATCGAGAAAGGGATTACCTTCGATGATCTGGCGCAGGGTGGAATAAAACGCAGCCAGTAAACTTTCAGCACTAAAACCGGCTACTGCTGCGGGTAAATGGTGCTGGTTAACCACGAATTGCCATTCGTTTGCGCCCATTACCGTGGCCACATGTCCCGGCGCCACCAGCGCATCGAAACCGGGGGTTTCCGATTCCAGCAACATGGCCACCGCCGGCCAGGTGAGGCGGCCGGATAACAATACTGATAGATTGTCCGGGACACCTGCCGCCAACATGGCGGCTACCGGTGTGGTAGTAGTTTCAAAGCCCGCGGCAAAAAACACCACCTCGCGTTCCGGCATAGCCGCCGCCAACTGCACTGCTTCCACCGGCGATGCAATGGGCCGGATATCCGCACCAGCGGCCCGGGCCTGCTCCAGTGATTTTGGCTGGCCCTTGGGGGCATTGACCGGCACCCGTAACATATCACCGAACGCTACCAGCGTTACCGCTTCTTTTAACGCCAACTGGATGGCGTCGTAAACATCTTCTTCGGGACAAACGCAAACCGGGCAACCGGGACCGGGAATTAATTCCACCGCCCTGGGTAATACGCCACGCAAACCGGCCATGGTGATGGACCGCTCGTGTCCGCCGCAGACATTCATGATGCGTACTTTCTCCGGCAGCGCCAGGGCATGGATTTTTTCCAGCCATTGCCGTGACGACAGCTGCCCCGTAGCGGATCGTGACGCTGACGGGCGCAAAGCGGACTGTTGTGGCGACGGGTGTGGCGGTTGTTGAGTTGATTTGCGCATTCGCTATCCCGTTAATCTCTCAATACGGCGTATCCCGGCTGGCGCTGTGGAACCGGCGCATGCTTGTGATAGTGCCGGCCCTGTGGTTGTATCGCCGGATGCAGCGTGCCACCCTGCTGCAGTTGCTGGCGGTAACGTTGCAGTTCCTGTTTAAGCCAACGTACCCAGGCATCGACACCCTTGCCGGTTTTCGCTGAAAGTTCGACAACCGGCGCGGGATTGGCCAGTTCGCGCAAGCAGTGCTGTGCCCGCTCGCTGTGAAAATCATCCAGTACCGCCAGCAGATCCGTCTTGCTGATCAACAGCAGATCCGCGGCGCGGAACATAACAGGGTATTTAGCCGGTTTGTCGTCACCTTCAGTAACTGACAGCAATGTAACATTGCGATGGTGTCCCAGGTCGAAACTGGCGGGACAAACCAGGTTACCGACGTTTTCTATAAAGACGATATCGAGACCGGCTAGATCGAGACTATGCAGCGCCCCGTGCACCATATGAGCATCCAGGTGACAGGCACTGCCGGTGGCAATCTGTACCGCGGGCACACCTTTGGCACGAATACGCTGTGCGTCATTTTCAGTCTCCAGGTCCCCCTCAATCACACCGATAGTTAACTGGTCTCCTAATGCGTCGATGGTGGCTTCGAGCAATGCGGTTTTACCCGAGCCCGGTGAAGACATCAAATTAACGGCCAACACCCGGTGCTTGTCGAAATGCGCCCGGTTGTGGCCGGCCTGATGATCGTTCTCCGACAACAATCCCTGTAACACATCAACGGCCGCCTTACCGTCATGGACTGTTGCCAGCTTGCCATCGCCTTCGACAAGGTGCCGGTTACCGGGCGTTACGTTACAGCCACAGGTATCACACATACATTACTCCTCGATCTATTGGTATTGGCGAACAGCCTTTAATCAATTCGTTAATGATGCAAACACAAAGCAACTAATGTTCCCGCTGCAATTCAACTCGCTCCAACAACAACTCATCACCACTTAACAGAGTTGTTTGCCAGTGACCGCAGTTGCCGCATACCAGCCGGTTGACCTGAACTTCGGAATCCTTATGGCAACCGGTGCAATGCACCCGCACCGGCATGGATGTGATCACCAGCTCGGCATGATCGGCTATGGTACCGGCACAGGCCACGGGAAACGCCGATAACAACAAGTCGGGCTCAACGCCCGATAACGGTCCGATCTGCAGGTAAATCGTTGCCACCGAATCAGCCTGGTGCGTGGCGGCAATGTGGGAAACCTGATCGATAATATTCTGGCACACCGACAATTCATGCATGTTCGTCCTCCGGCATGGCGGCGAGCATTTCATCATAAAGCTCCCAGGCCGAGCGAGCGTGTGCTTCACTGATTTTTTGCAGCGCGTAACCCACGTGCACCAGTACATAATCCCCCGGTTGCAGCCCGGCGTCCTGCAGCAAAAACAGGTTGACGTCGCGAAATACACCCTTTGCCTCGCAGCGGGCGACAAAACCATCGATGTTATTGATTTGCATGGGGATTCCCAGGCACATGGTGCGGTCCTTTGCTGATCATTGTTGGTTACAGTATATCCGGATCACCCGCAAACACTACCAAAGATCGGGCAAGGTTTGATGAAAGTCAAATGCGACAGAGAGGGATGTTTTCAGCCATGGCTATAACAGCGTCCATCAAACCGAACGCGTCGGCATCTTCACGCAGAAGTCACGACCAAACAATTAAAAATAACGCAAAACGTGTGGTTTTATCGTAATCGACATGCAAGCCGGCAACCCCGGGTTGCCGGCATAACGGAGTTCGTATGAGTGGTTTTGTCACCAGCCGGTGCGCGCAGCGCGCAACACCGGGCACTAAACGTGCGGCCTACAATATATCGCCCACGCACTCCACCACATCGTAAGTGGTGGTCGTCGGATTGGTGCAGTTTGCATCCAGGTAGGTGGGCACGATCACAGTATTGCCCTGGTAGTTTAGTTTAATCCCGGCGGCAATCGCACTGGCGTCTTTGTTTTGAACATACGCCGCCAGTGTTTCCACATTGGGGGTCGCACGAGTGTCAGCGCGGGCAATCACAAGTGCGCTTCTAACATTGTTACTAAGATCATGTTTATGAGTGTGATCGCGTTCCTGGTTGACTTCTATATATCGGGGAATTGCAACAGCGCTCAACAAGCCAATAATTACCAACACCAACACAAGCTCAACAAGTGTAAATCCGAACATCTTGATCTTCATAACCATCTCTCCACAACACCTAACGTTCTCCACTACCGACCTGTTGCTGTCGTGTGTCCGGATTGGTGGTTGTTGTTATGAACTCGTCAACATAAGGTCTCATTAATCTATATCGGCCGGCATTAAGATTCACTTAAGGTTCGGCAGCGTGTTTTTGCCGCTGCGCGACAAAATCATAATTTATATCAAATAATTACCGGCCAAAAACGACGAGATGACGTGTTCTCGGCACCCGCCTGCAGCCGATCTAAAAGCAGCAGCGGAATATCACTATAACGGGTTTCGGGATGGGCGGTTCGCTAATGCGACCGGCTTTTATGGGGATCGACTGGAAGGCCTGTTGGAGAGATCTTTATCAAATTATAAAACTAACTGATACCATGCCCCACAAACTCAGCTGAAAAACCGCTTTCGCTGGTGACGGTACATTTGGTTTTGGTGCCGGGGTCAATATTGGCCGGCTGAATCGTGTAATCAGAACTTAACTTCTCTTCCAGCGCTTTGGCGATATCGGCACAATTTGAAACGTGCACACCATGGGACGGACTGATACTGCGTACCGCGTAGTTAATCGCGGAAGCCGACCCCAATGATCCGGCAATACCATCCACCGCGGCTTGCTGTGTATCGGTACGATCCGAAATAAAACTGGGAACCGCGGTCGACGCCAGTATCGCCACAACCACCAGCACCATGACCACTTCAATCACGTTGATACCGCGCACATGGAAATTTACCAGCCTGCCGGATTGCGCCTCTTTCAATTCGTAGTCCCCAACAATCATCCACCATTAGCCGCAGCTAACACATCTGTCGCCAAACGGTTTTTGCCGGATTCATCAAACTCGACCAACCCAATAACCAACTTAACGTTTCTAGCTTTGTATCGTCTAAAACTGTGATTCCTTTAACGTCTTCCAAAATCTGCATATTACCGAGAAGAATGGCAGCCTGATTAACGCTCACCGCGTCCCGTTGAAAATAGTGAGCAGGGAAGTAACGCTTTGATGTGCGAAACACCATGGCTTTCATCAAGCTTCCATCTCTTGAAAAAACTGCATTTTATCATTATGCCGATAAATGAATCCGGAAAACTACTATTAGTAACGTATTTACCACGAATTATCAGCAGCTTGGAATTCATAAAATCAGTGGTTTTCCTCGGGATTTTCGTCCGTTGGGCCGACCGTTTGGCGACGCCTGCAAACCGCTAATCCAATATCGCAATTATTCTTAGAAAACCGCCACTTAGCGCCATTTTCAACCTCAAGTAACCCACCCATGGACCGATAACGTGATAGAGGTCACATTTTTATCAAAAACCCTACTATTTGCGTCAACCAAACACCATGCCCCGCGTAGCAACCAGCCTAATTGTAGATTTTTCACTTCAGACCCTGTTTAACAGCTTTGATGCGTTGTTGTTGGCGATTAATACCAACAGCACCACAGCATTTTCAGTCGGTTACTATCCAGCAGTTTACACAGTTAGCAATTTGATTACTGCGCAAGCTGCAATTACGCCCGCCGAGCCGTTCAACCGATTTTCGTTCCGGAAGTTCACTTGAGACAAAGTAATGATTTACGAAAAAACCAACACCACAGACAAAATCAAATCTTGTAGTTATCAATTAACGCAAATTCGTTTCACTAATATTTTTAGCTTAACCACCAAAGGAGAACCCGTCATGGATATTCAAAAATACCTTTTAGCACTAGTCGCATTGTTGATACTGACACCGGTAACCGCGAGCGCGAAACCGGAAGTCACTGTCAACATGAGCGCCCACAAGGAAGTGGTCGAAGTGGTTGATGGCAAGTCAGTCAGCAAATTGGTCGAGGCTAAAAGCACCAGCCCGGGCGAGAAGCTGATATTCACCTTGCAATACAAAAATCAGGGTGATGAAAAAGCCACGAACGTGAAAGTGGACAACCCCATACCCAAAGATACCGTGTTCATCGTCGGCAGCGGTATTGGCAAGAACAGCAAAATGCTGTTTTCCATCGATGGCGGCAAAACCTATAAACAACCCAGCCTGCTGACTTACGAGGAAACTTTACCCAACGGCAAGAAAGTAAAAAAACAGGCATCGCCGGAACAATACACCCATGTGCGATGGGTTATCGACGAAATTCTCCCGGGCAAGGAAGGCAAGGTGGGATTTCAAGTCAGGGTGAAGTAATGAATTCATGTCCATGGCAGCAACCAAAGCCCCGGCCGGGGCTTTCGCTATTTCTGGGATACGCCAAAGCGCAAAAGATTACGAAAGCAATGAGGAACATCAAATGAATATTATTACTTATCGCAAGCTTTCACCGGGCATAAAAACGGTCATCATTTTCGCCAGGGCCGGGCCGGACCCTCCCAGCAATGCCCGGCGTCGGACCCAGTGTAGGTTGGCACAAGGTCCGCCGCCGTAACGAATTCAACGACTAAAACGAAACATTTAACGAACAAATTAATTAACTGAGGTAAACAAGATGAAAACATACACAACACGCCCACCGGGCTTACTCAAACCGGTCAGTGCAAGCCTCGCGGCTTTCGCGTTGACCATGGTATTTTTTCAAGGTACAGCGTTCGCAACCACCGCGGCAAATACCATCATTAGCAACCAGGCAACCGTTAACTATGACGATGCCAACGGCAATGCACAAAGCGCCGTCAACGCATCGGTAGACGTAACGGTTAACCTGGTTGAGGCAACACCATCGTTAAGTACACCGGCAAATCAAACAACGTTTTCCGGAACGGCGGTTGATTATACTTACACGATTACGACCAACGCCAACGGTCCGGATACTTACAACCTGTCCGCAGGTGACAACTTGCCGCAAGCGGGAATAACCGGTAACTCACTGGAAATTCGTGACACAGCCGCGGGTGGTGGTTCCATCATCGCATCAGTCACATTGGCTGCGACATCGGTCGCAACTGCAACCGGTGCTATCGCTAATGGCGCGTCACTGCAAGTTGACGTACCTAATGACGGCGCCAATGACGGTACGCTTAACGGCTTCAGTGGCGGTGAAACCATCATCGTTGACCAGGGTGGTAATAACTGGGCGTTCAGCGTTGTGAGTATTGACAACGATGCCGCCACCGGCACCTCGCAAATGACTATTCAAAACAACAGTGGCGGTTCTGCAACCTTGACGGTCGGCATGTTGATTGCTGAGCAACAGACGTTCTATCTGTACGAAACCGCATCTGCCAATGTTGATGGCAGCACGGTAACCAATACCCTAACTGCAGGTGACGGCGTAACAGCAAACACCACCGACGACACGATTACCACCGTCAACATCGCACCCAGTCTGACAGTAACCAAGTACGTGCGTAACATCACGGCCGGCGACCCCGGTGCGGGCAATTGCATCACCGTCGATACCGGGCTGGATGGAGCTGGCGCGAAACAGTACTGCGATGGCACCACCACAACGGTAACCGGCAATCCGGGCGACATACTGGAATACGTCATCGAAGTTGCCAACGGCGCATCCGCCGGGGAAGCCACCGACGTGGTTATCAGTGATCCGGTTCCCGCCTTTACCACCCAAACCGGGAACATTGCTCTGGATCCCGGTACTGGCACCTGGAGCAATGTCGCGCCGACCGTCGATAACGGTGATTTCGCCGAGATCGCCGGTGGTACCGTGTATATCTACGCCGGTGACGGAACCAATGCAGGAGAAGGCGAGGACAACGCCGGTAGCTCGGGCGATGGCAATGGTGAAGGCGGCCGGCTGGCCGGTGGAGCCACCACGCGCGGCGCATTCCGGGTCACCATCGACAACTAATCATATTCCACACGCTGATTAGTTGGTGATGTCGCATTTCGCCGGCAGCATGTCGCGGCTGCTTGGCAGTGGGCTATGGTCCATTGCCTGCGCCGTGGCGTACCTGCTTAAAGGAATGTTTTACCGGGTGATGCCGGTGGATTTATTTCCACCGGCCATCGCCCTTAGTGATCCTTGTGCTGTGAACGGCGCCAGGATCACTAAGGGGGATGTCGCGCGCCCGCAATTTATGTTCTCCCTCCCACGGCATCTACTACTGTATGCCGTAATAATAACAACCCTGTTGCCGGTAATGCCGGCCAGCGCGACAATAATCAATAACACCGCTCGGCTAACCTATAGCGCTGGCACCGCCACGGCTTCGGTGAATGTGGATGCGGCCATTCGCACCAATTCCAGTGTCGAGCTGTTTCAGTATGCACCCGGCACACCCGGTGCCACCAGCGTCACAGTCATGAACAGTGAATACAGCACCAGTGGCAGCCCAACCGGTCCTTTTAGCGCCTCGACAGCCGCCAACGATCTCAACAACAATGTCATCAATACACCCGCGGCCCTCGAAGTATTACCCGTTACCGCCATAAAATCCGGCGAGCCAATATTCATCCGCCTCAGCGACGGCGACCAGAACGTAAACCCGACCGTCGCCGAATCCATCGTACTTCGCGTTACCAGTTCACAGGGTAACGACAGCGTGATGTTACGGCTGACGGAAACCGGCCCTAATACGGGCGTATTCACCGGCTATGTGCAAACCACGCGTAATCCGGCAGCGGCCGGTGACGAATTCTTATCGGTGGCCACCGATGATTCGCTGACAGTATCGTACACCGATGCTACTGATTCATCAGACAGCATTAACGATACGGTGCTGGTTGACCCTTACGGTATATTATTCAGCACATCCGACGGTACACCGCTGGACGGAGCCATCATAACCCTGGTTGATGTGAATACCGGGCAACCGGCAACCGTCTATGGTGATGACGGTATTAGTACATTTCCCGCCACCATCACCAGTGGCGGCACGGCCACTGATTCTAATGGAAATGTTTATAGTTTCCCCCCGGGCCGCTACCGATTCCCGTTCGTAACGCCCGGCAATTACCAGTTGTATGTCATACCACCCAACGGATTTGTGGTACCGTCAACGGTTACCACCACGGCCATACAATCCCTGCCCGGTGCTCCCTATGCCATTGTCAACGGCTCACGGGGAGAAAACTTTGTGATCAACCCCGGCCCGGCAGTGCACATCGATATCCCATTGGATCCGTCCAACGCCGGATTGTTTGTCACCAAGCACGCCGTCAAGGACAAAGCCGCCCCTGGTGAGTTTGTACAATACCAGCTAACGCTCTCCAACCTGTCCGCCGGCGGACTCACCGGCGTTGCGCTTACCGATGTGCTGCCAACCGGCTTTCGTCTGGAACCGGGATCGGTACAAATCAATAACACACCTGCAGCGGATCCGGCGGTCAGTAGCGACGGCCGTACAATGAGGTTTCGTATTGGGGCTCTGGCGGCAGCGGACACGTTGAATATCAATTACGTGGCGGCTGTGGGTATCGGCGCCAAGCCCGGCGATGCAATTAATACGGCCAGCGCCACAGCCGACGGCGGCCTGGTGTCCAATACCGCCAATGCCAGGGTGATTGTCGAAGATGACCTGATGGCGTCGCGCAGTTTTATTATGGGTCGAGTGATCGTGGGAAGTTGCAAAGCCGATCCGGCGGATGAGGGCCGCGTCAGTGTCCGCATGCAAAGCCACGCCGTCATGGACGAAGTGCAGCACCGCGTATCACTGAATGTTAACAATGTTCCGGTCAACAATTTATCCGTTATCGTTAATTTGCCGGAAGTGTCCGAATTTAAACCGGGCAGTGCCAAACTGAACGGCATGCCGATCAACGATCCCGTTGATTCAGGCAACCAGTTGCAGTTTAACCTGAAAGACAAGACCACGATCGGTCAACACATCTTGGTGTTTACCACCCGCTCGCGTAACGACGTTTACGGTGAATTTACCATCCGCGCTCATGCCCGGTTTTATCCGCAGGGCCAGAGCCAGGACAACGGCGACAGTGCGCAATTGACACCGGCAGCCAGCAACCGGTTCAAGGATTTTCCTCGCAGTTACCGCACCCGGTTCGATTCGCTATCCGCCGAGTTATCACAAAGGGACCGCGACAACATCACCGATCTCATGCATATCCTGCGCAAACAGGACATTCGCCAGGTCACCATCGTCGGCCATGCGGACAAACGCAAGATACGCGCCGCCAGCAGGCATAAATTCAGGAACAATCAGGAATTGTCCCTGGCACGGGCTCGGGCGGTGGCAACGTTCCTGAAACAACAATTTAAATTATCGGACCGGCAAATTGTCACTGCCGGCGCCGGTGTATCGAAACCGGTCTACTACAGTGAAAAGCTGCAGGGTGGCGTGCTATCCCCGGAAGAGCAGCTGTCATTGAACCGTCGCGTGGAAATCTTTATTGAACTGGCAGACCAGTTGGCGGATACACGTTTTATTGTATCGCAGCCCGATAGCGGTATAAAAAGCGTCAAAACATTCGGACCGGAAGGCGAACTGTCTCCGCCGGGTCTTGGCGTTAACGAGCCGGGAGCACAAGGTGTTCGCTTGTACCTGGAAGACGGTCGTTATGTAGATACCGATAAACAGGGATTGTTTCACTTTGAGGGCGTACGCCCGGGCACCCATGTCGTGCAGATTGATGAAGCCAGTTTACCGGATCATCTGCAAATCTATCGCTGTGAAAACAATACCCGCTTCGCCGGAACCCCATATTCACAATTTGTGGATGTACCAGCCGGAGGCATGTGGCGGGCTGACTTCCACGTCCGCAAAAAACCCGACGTCAAATCGCACGGCAAAGCCAGCCTGCAGTTATCCAGCAAACTGAATGGGAACGAGATTGACTATACGGCGGTGATAGAGGGCAGCACCGTACATTTTCTCGACCGCAGGCTCCAGCTGAAGCTGCCCCAAGGCGTACAATATGTTCACGACAGCGCCAAACGCAACGGACAACCCATCAATAATCCGGTTATCAACAACGGATTGGTTGACTTCAAGCTGGACGAAACCAGCGATAAGTCCTGGCAGGAAACCATTACCTTTACCGCCATGACTCGCCTTGGTATTGAAGGGGAATACACCACCAGCGCCGCACTGCGTTTTCGTACTACCGATGGCGAAATCCACGCCTCGCCACAGGCTATCAATTCGGCACTTTACCAATCCAGAACCCGGACGCGGCAAATCTTTGAAGCCGGTTACCAGGACAAGGAAGCTGAGTTGTCCGATGCCGACCGTGCCGACCTTGAGGGCGTGATCGATTTTCTGCTGGACAAACAAATACGCAAGATACGCGTGGTCGGTCACACCGATAACCGGCCGGTACCGGAATATCTGCGAGACCGATACGCCGACAATAAAGCCTTGTCGCTGGACCGTGCCACCAAGGTCGCCGCGTACATTGCCAGGAAACTGGGGGTTTATTCCCGGCAAATGGAAGTGATCGGCATGGGTGCGCGAAAACCGCGCGCTTCCAATGACAGTACCGCCGGCCGGCGTGCCAACCGGCGAACGGAAGTCTACGTCAGCTATGGTGATAGCGGCGGTGAAAAAGAACTGGTCATAAATCGAAGCAACAGTGGTGTGTTGGCGATGGGGGTTAACACCGATGTGGCAATAACTGCCAACCGACCATTAAAAGCAGCCGATGAATCCGGCGGCGCTGACCGTGCACGACATGGAATCGTGTCCATCAACGATGGCCAGCATATCAGTAAGCGCATTCAGGCGGTGCGCATTCGCATGGATGCGCGCCTGATCCCGGTGTTGACCATTGACGGCAAGGAAATACCGAAAAAACGCATTGGCGTTACTGTGCGCGAAAAGGACAGTGGCACCAATTTGTACAGTTATATTGGCGTTGACCTGGGCGCCGACCCCGGACCGCATCGTATTGCCCTGCGCGGCATGGGTCCGTTTGGCAACGCCCGCTTCAAACAGGATATTACCTATGTTCGCACCGGTGACATCAGCGAAATTCGCATGGTGTCGGCGAAAGGCAACGTCGCTGACGGCAAGTCACCGGTCAGGATCCGTATCCAGCTACTGGACGAATCCGGCGCGCCCGTTAACGCCGAAACGCCGCTGTCGATTATCGATGGCAACCTCAAACGCCGCAACGACGACAGCACGGCCGATAAACTCGGCGAACTTAGTTTATTGAGAAAAAGCGTCGACACCGTATTGGTTGATAAAGACGGCTACATTGAATTTGAACCGGTGAGTCAAAGTGGTCACTACCATGCCACCCTTGGCTATAACGGTTTGACCGTTGAGGTATCGAGCTATGTGACGCCCAAATACCGCGACTGGATCATGGTGGGCCTGGCGGAAGGTTCGGCGGGATACAATGCCGTTTCGGGCAACATGGAAAACCTGGATGCCGCCGATATCGCTGACAAATTCTACGCGGATGGTCGGCTGGCGTTTTACGCCAAGGGCAAGGTAAAAGGTAAATACCTGCTAACAGCGGCCTATAATTCGGCCAAGGAAACTCCGCAGATATCGGGTAACGGCCTGTTCGGCACCATTGATCCCGATAAATATTATACGCTTTATGGCGATAACACCACGGTACGATATGACGCACCAAGTTCGGAAAAGCTCTACGTTAAACTTGAAAGCAATGAATTTTATGCCCTGTTTGGCGATTACGAGACGGGACTGACAGTCACCGAACTGTCGCGTTATAGCCGCAGCCTCACCGGCCTTAAATCGGAATACCGTTCAGAGCGGGTTAATGTCACCGCCTTCGCTGCGCAAACCGACCATGGTTTTGTCAAAGATGAATTGCGCGGCGACGGCACCAGCGGTCTTTATCACCTGTCCCAAGGCAACATCGTACTCAACAGCGAAAAGGTGCGCATCGAAAGCCGGGACCGTTTCAAAAGTGAGGTAGTGATTCGCAGCAGGCAGCTGACCCGCTATATTGACTACACCCTGGACCCTGTTGACGGCACAATCCATTTCCGTGAACCGGTTTATAGCCGTGATGAAAACTTCAATCCTGTCTATATCGTGGTGGACTACGAAGTGGAAAGCAACGTGGGTAATGCGATTACAACCGGTGGACGTGCCGCCTTCCGGCCCACCAAAAACGGACCGGAAATTGGTGCGACGATTATCCAGGATAATACCGCCGGTGCTGAAGGTAATATATTCGGCAGTGACATTCGCTATCAGGTATCACCGAATACCGACATTCGCGCGGAACTGGCGACATCCTCGAACAACAGCGCCGGTATTAACCAGGACGGCAACGCCGGATTATTTGAAATTACCCATCAAAGCGCGAAGCTCAACAGCAATATTTATCTCCGGCGGCAGGACGCGGGCTTCGGTTTGGGCCAGCAAAAAGGCAGTGAAACCGGCACCCGTAAATATGGCGCCGACGTTAGCTCGAAAATCCGCGACAATGTGACACTGGATGCCGAATACGCGCATCAGGAAAATCTCAATACCGACGCCAACCGCGAATTGCTCAGCAGCCGTGTACAAGTGCAATCGGATGGCTATTCGGTTTCCGGTGGCGTACGAATGGCGCGGGACACATTTAGCAACGGCACACAGCAAACAGCCAACCTGGTTACCGGTGCCGCCACACGTGAGTTGTTCGACGGCCGCGCCAATGCCCGAGTTGCCGCGGAAGTGGGCACCAGCGATAACACCGATTACCCGGACCGGCTGCAACTGGGTGCGGACTACGCGCTGACCGAATCCACACAATTGTTTGCACAACAGGAATTCACCTTTGGCGAGTCAGAGGATACCCAAATGACCCGGGCGGGTATTAAGGCATCCCCCTGGCACAACGCCAACGCTTACAGTACCGTGGAAAACCAGCACAGCGAATATGGACCACGGACGTTTGCCAATATGGGACTGACCCAGGGAGTCGATCTGACCGAACACTGGCGCCTGGATTTTGGCCTGGAACGCAGCCAAACCCTGCGCGAGGCTACCTCCATGCCGCTCAATGTAAACGTGCCGCCGGCGTCCGGTTCCGCCAGCGATGACTTTACCGCATTGTCACTGGGTGCCGCCTACAAGAATACCTTGTGGTCCATGTCCGGCCGTGCCGATTTTCGCCGCGGCAACCTGGAAGACAAGCGCACCGTGTTATTCGGCCTTTACCATGAACCGCAACCGGGTTTTGCGTTAGCGTCGTCACTCAAGTATTTTGATACCGACCGCAGCAATGGGACTCGCAGCACCCAAACCAATTTGGAATTTTCGCTCGCCAGCCGGCCCACCACCAGCCAATGGATGATCCTTGATAAGATCCGGGTCGTTCACGAAGAAGTATCAGGCAGTGACACGGTTACCACCGGTAAATTCATCAATAGCCTCAATGCAAATTACCTGTATGACCGGCGCAATCAGGTTGCCTTTAACCACGGTATCAAATTCGTCAAGGATCAATTCGACAGTGGTTCCTATTCCGGCACCACTCAGTTGTTTGGCACCGAATACCGCCATGATATCAACGCCCACTGGGATGTCAGTGCCCAGGCCAGCTTGTTGTTAACAGACGTGGGCGACAGCGAACGTTATTCCTATGGCCTGTCCGCGGGACATAGTTTCGCCAACAATGTCTGGCTGAGTGTCGGCTTTAATTTTGCCGGCTTCAGGGACGATGATTTTTCAGCGGCAAAATATACATCCAAAGGCTTTTACGTAAAATTCCGCTTTGCTTTTGATCAGGCAACGTTGCGAGAGGGACTGGCCTGGTGGGAAAAACGCCAGAAATAGCAACTATACGGAAGGAATTACAAATTATGGCCGCCTAACCGTTATTGGTCCTTAATGTACCAACAAGCTGCGATAACTCGGTGAGTCCATGACGTTTGAGGTAGTCGACAATTCCTTGATTGATTTTGGGGCAAACGAGGGGATCATAAAACAAAGCCGTACCGACACCCACCGCAGAAGCACCGGCTATGATAAATTCAATGGCATCCTCGGCGCTCATGATACCGCCCTGACCGATAATGGGAATATCATGATCCCGGCAAACCTGATATACCTGATGCACTTTCAACAGCGCAATAGGTTTGATGGCGGGACCGGACAACCCGCCCTGGTTGGCGCCGATGACCGGAGTGCGGCTTTCGATATCAACGGCCATCCCCATTAACGTGTTGATCACCGCAAACGCGTCACTGCCTGCTTCAATGCACAACCGGGCATTTTCGGTAATGTTGGTCTGGTTGGGCGACAATTTGGTAATAAGCGGCTTTTTGGTGACCGCCCGGCAGGCTTCCACCACGCGCGCCGACATGGCGGGATCGTTGCCGAACACGACACCGCCCTCTTTTACATTGGGGCACGAGATATTGATTTCGATCGCATCAATAGGAGAATCGTCAAACAAACGTGTTACCTGTTCATATTCTTCCACGGTGGAACCGGACACGTTGGCAATATAACGGGTTTCAGTAAAATCCAGTGCGGGCAGAATGTTGTGTACCACGTGTCGGGTACCGGGATTTTGCAAGCCGATGGAGTTCAACATTCCCATGGGGGTTTCCGCCAACCGGTGAGGCGGATTGCCCAGCCGAGGTTCCAGGGTAGTGCCTTTCAGGCAAACGGCGCCCACGTCATGATTGGAATAGCCTTTGACCCGGGTATACTCCTCGCCGAACCCCACGCAACCGGACAACAACACCAGCGGTGTTTCGAAGGTCATGCCACAAAATTCAGTGGCCAGCAATTGTTTGTCACTATCGATCATGCCATTTATTGGTATTGTGCTTGTACCCTTTGGGTGCTTGTACCCTTTGGGTGCTTGTACCCTTTGGGTGCTTGTACCCTTTGGGTGCTTGTGCCCTTTGGGTGCTTGTGCCCTTTGGGTGCTTGTGCCCTTTGGGTGCTTGTGCCCTTTGGGTGCTTGTGCCCTTTGGGAGCGTGTGCCCTTTGGGAGCGTGTGCCGTTAATGAAAAGCCATTCTACCAATATTTATTACATTTACCTACGCCGGTATTTAACAGTAGCGGTGGCGAAGGGTTTTGGTATCATTGTCCTATGTTTCATATTGTACTGGTGGAGCCTGAAATTCCGCCCAATACCGGCAATATCATTCGCTTGAGCGCCAATTGCGGTTCGCAACTGCATTTAATCAAGCCATTGGGTTTCGACCTGGCGAACAAGCAACTGCGGCGGGCTGGGTTGGACTACCATGACCTGGCACACGTTACGATCCATGAATCACTGGATGCATTCTATTCCATGGTTAATCCTGAGCGGGTATTTGCCTGTTCCACCAAAGGTCACACCGATTTTACCGACGTGCGGTATCGGCCAGGCGATACGTTTATCTTTGGCCCCGAAACCCGCGGACTGCCGGAGTCATTTCTGGCGTCCCTGCCTGCCGGCAGCGTCATTCGTATTCCCATGCTCAAGGGTAGCCGCAGCCTCAACCTGTCCAACGCCGCTGCAATCATCGTTTATGAAGCCTGGCGACAGAATGGCTTCGCGCAGGCCAATAGCGAACCGACCGTTAAATAACTTCCGCTTTTTGTTCGCGGGACAACAATGCATGCACCGCGGCGCGCGGTTTTTCCCCCTCGTAGAGGATGCGGTAAACCTCATGCGTAATGGGCATATCAACACCCCGGCTAATGGCCAGTTCATTGACTTCGCGGGCCGTTTGTACGCCTTCGACCACTTGATCGATGGCCGCCAGCGCATCTTCCAGTGATTGCCCCTGACCAATCCCCAAACCCAGGCGCCGATTGCGGGACTGGTTATCAGTGCAGGTTAAAACCAGATCACCCAACCCTGCCAGGCCCATGAATGTTTCGCGTTGACCGCCCAACGCGTTACCCAACCGCATAATTTCCGCCAACCCACGGGTAATCAACGCCGTTCTGGCGTTGGCGCCGAACTGCAAGCCATCGGCGATGCCGGCGGCGATAGCGAGCACATTTTTAACCGCACCGCCCACTTCAACGCCCACGATGTCATCACTGGTATAAACACGGAAAGTATCGGTATGCAGCCTTTGGGCGAGAAAGTTCGCAAACTGCGGATCGTTCGATGCAACGGTCACGGCGGTAGGCAGGCCCCGGGCAACTTCCCTGGCGAAGGTGGGACCGGATATCACGGCAAAGGATTTTTCGTTGCCGAAAACATCCTGCGTCACTTCGTGCAGCAGTTTACCGGAACCGGATTCGAATCCCTTGGTGGCCCAGGCGATACGTTGCTGCGAATCCATAAAAGGCGCAATGGTTTCCAGGACGGAGCGAAAACCATGACTGGGCACCACCACGATGATGTCACCGGCGTTGGTAATGGTTTGCTCCAGATCGGCGCGTAACTGCAGAGCGGGTGGCAACGATACATCGGGCAGGTATCGAATATTACAGCGGGTTGATTCCAGCGTGGACATCTGGGCTTTGTCGCGCCCCCACAATATTGCCGGCTCATCGTCACGTGTGACCGATATGGCAATGGCCGTACCCCAGGAGCCCGCTCCCAGAATAGCTATCGGTTTGCGTTGCTTGTGCACCATACCGTTTTCCGGTTGTTGTTACAGTTACCAGGGCATCTTATTGAAACCGCGTTATTGTAAAAGGCCGATTTCAATAAATCACGCCCCGACTGATTTAAACACGCACTTTATGATGATAATCGAAACCACTGGGGTGTAAACAAACTAATGCACAATTTCATCACTTTTACCCTCTTCGCCCTGCCCGCCTGACTGCCCTGCCTGGGATTGGAGGCGTTGCATGTGCTCCTGGTAAATAGCGTCAAAATTAACGGGCGCCAGAAGCAATTGGGGAAAACCGCCCTTAGTGACCAGGTCGGACACAACTTCCCGCGCGAACGGGAACAGAACATTGGGACAGTAACTACCCAACATGGCGCCCCGTTCCTGTTCGGAGAAACCCTTGATCGTAAAAATACCCGCCTGGTGTATTTCGGCCAGATAGGCGACCTTATCTTCCATTTTAACCGTTACCGTGACCCCCAGAACCACTTCATGGACGTCGGGGGCGATTTCCTTGCCTTTGGTATCCAGCTCAACGTTGACGTCCGGCTTCCATTCCCGGGTAAACACTTCGGGGGAATTGGGGGTTTCAAAGGACAAATCCTTGATATAAATTTTTTGCATGGCGAACTGGTGCGTGGCTTGCGCGTCGCCTGCTGCGCTTTGATCAGATTCAGACATAGTTGTAACTACCTTGTGGAATAAATTGTTATTAATCGTTTACTGCCGCGGGACACAACATCAGGTGTTTTGGCTGACCCATGACATCAGGTTTTGCTGGTCCATGGCGCCCGCCATACGGGTAACTTCATGTCCTTCACGGTAAATCACCAATGTAGGTATGCTACGGATATTGGCAGCCGCCGCCAGCGCCTGCTCGATTTCGGTGTTGACCTTGGCAAAACGCACATGGGGCTCCATCCGATTGGCGACGCTCGCAAACACGGGCGCCATCATTTTACAGGGACCGCACCACGACGCCCAATAATCGACGACGACGGGCAGTTGGGTCTTTTGGATGAAACGTTGGAAATTTTCTGCGGTCAGTTCGACCGGATGGCCGGTAAACAACGGGGAATGGCAAGAGCCGCATTTGCCTCCGGCAGTAAGTTTGTCTATCGGCAAACGATTGATGCTGCTGCAATGAGAACAAACAACGAGGACTGACTCGCTCATGGTATCAGCACGCCGGGGTTATCGAAAACTTAGTTGAGTCCCAATAGACTATCGAGTTCGTTAACGACTTCAAGCTGGGCAAGATCGTCAAACCCGCCAATATGCCGGTCACCAATAAAAATTTGCGGTACCGAGGTTCGTCGGCTCCGCTGCTCCATTTCGGTGCGTAATTCAGCATCAAGATCGACCCGGAATTCGGTATAGCTTACCCCTTTTGAGTCCAGCAACATTCGCGCCCTGGTACAGT
This sequence comes from Gammaproteobacteria bacterium, assembly GCA_050116575.1. Lineage (GTDB taxonomy): Bacteria > Pseudomonadota > Gammaproteobacteria > SZUA-152 > SZUA-152 > JAKEGK01. The sequence goes on from JASFOJ010000010.1 coordinate 22,838, forward strand.
ACGGACAAAATTCGGTGCTGTAAATTTCAATTTTAATACTGTTACTGACACTGGATTCGTTACTACTCGTCGCAATAGAGTTACTCATTCCGCCCTCTCGTAACACTGCTATTCCGTTATGATAAATGCATCTGTCACTGCCCCCGCAGATGCTGCATTCTCATACTGGATTAGAATTTTAAATCAGGCCTCCACAGCCTGAACCCCCTTTCTCCCAGTTATATGTTTTTATATTAATTTTTATTAATTATTTAATTTACTACTATATATTAAGTAACTGGCCAGACCTGTTGCAAGTGGAGAATTATGTATTTTCACTCCACTTTCCATCTAATCGATATTATCGGGCTCTTTGAGCGATAACCCGGCGGCCCGCCGACTGGTGCTTGTGTAAGTCAGCAAGGCTGTGGTTTTGCGCAGCAGCGGTGGCATCATCCTAACTGATTGTATTTTAGAGGAATTATTCCAGTATCCCCGGTTGGCAATATTGGCTGGCTCGTAACCGGTTGATTATATAACTGTTGTCCGTTGGACGCCTTGACTGACCAAAACATAGCCACGCGACCGCACTATCCTGTTTATCAATCCTGCACCTACTTATTATAGTAGCAACAACTGTGTAATCGTGGTTTGTTCAGCCAGCGGCTTTGTTACCCTTTTGCTGCCCCTTGTTGGATTTTCCCTTACTGTTTGATTCTACAGGTAAATTTGCCTGCTGCCAGCTGAGCATACCGCCGGAGAGATTGTGTATTCGATCGAAGGCGTGCTTTTTCAGGGTCCGTGCCGCCTGCTGGGAACGACTGCCACTCTGGCAAACAACGACCACCGGGCGGGCCTTCTGCTCCTGGATATCGGCGATGCGAGAATCCAGCAACCCGAGGGGAATATTAATGGCATTAAGAATATGGGACTTTTGAAATTCCTCCTGGGTCCGCACATCCAGGAGCAGTGCGTCTTCATGGTTGATGAGCTGCACCGCTTGCGAGGCAGTCACGCTTTTAGCGCCGCCCGGCGTAATGTAGGTGCGCAGCAGCAAACCCAGCAAAACAAAAAAAGCGATGACCAGAATGGCATTATTAGCTGCAAAATCAATTAGCTGTTGCATGACGAATTTTTTATGAGTGTTTTCTATCCGGTTACAAGACCGATATTAGCGCTCGGATTGACCGGCAACAATGGCTTCAGGGTTTTTAGTTGAATTCCATACTGCTGAAGTAAAATTATGATTTCATCCGTGAAACGGAACATACCCCCTTGGCGTATTCCTTTTGAGTTGTCCGCTGCCGCTTGACCAAAACGTCCCCAAGACATAGATCTCGCTATTATATTTTAATCCGTACAGGTGTGAGTTTTGTTAGCTCGAACTTAATGCGACGTACAAAATACCTCGCGCATCATGCTAATCAATCGCAATGTGCGCGTATCCCCGACACGATAATAGACTCTGTTGGCATCTTTTCGCGACGACAAAATTCCTTTGTCCCTTAAAATCGCCAAATGTTGCGAAATATTGCTTTGCGATGTTCCCACCATGGTGACAATTTCCTGAACACTGACTTCCCGATCACCGAGGGCACAGAGAATCTTTAACCGTAAAGGATGAGACATTGCCTTAATGGAGCGCGACGCCCGTTCAATATCTTCATCTTTCGTTATGAGCAAGTCGTTTTCTACCATACTGATCACCAATCGAAAGTTTCACTACGTTTACATTACGTTTATTGTTGCGCAACGCACCGCCAACCAGGCAGGCAACACCCTGCGGTTTACCTGATTTATCAGCGAACAGCTGCCCGTCGGCTGAATTGAACAAATCGCAGCATAAACAATGTAATATGAAATAATATAACACATTCGCTAAATACTAATATTACTAATTATCGGAATGGATAGCTAATAAATGAGCAGAATACGCGCCAACAAGGGGGACGCCGGGTTCTGTTATTGGTTGCCGCAGCGCATGGCGGACTGGCAAATTTCGCTTAAAAAAATGTGAAATTTGAAGCATTTATCAGTTCAATTTGGTAATATATTCAATCTCAGGCGGTGTCTGTACCGTCGTCTATTTGTCGCGAGGTACAGAGTGATGGTTAAGAGACCCGCCGTGCATTAATAACAATTTTTGGTGTTTATTTAGACTAATTCCATGGCAGCAGCCCAAAAACCAATCGTTCTCATCGTATTAGATGGCTGGGGTTATTCGGAAGATACCCGTTTTAACGCCATCACCAATGCCAAAACCCCAACCTGGGATCAAGCGTGGAAACGTTATCCGCACACCTTGATCAAGGGATCCGGCGCGGAAGTCGGTTTACCCAACGGCCAAATGGGTAACTCGGAAGTAGGCCATCTCAATCTGGGTGCCGGTCGGGTGGTTTACCAGGAATTCACCCGCGTCAGCCGCGCCATACGAACGGGGTCATTTTTTACCAATCGCACCCTGACGGACGCCGTTGACCAGGCTGTGGAGAACAACAAGGCCATCCACATAATGGGCTTGCTCTCCGGCGGTGGCGTACACAGCCATGAAGAACATATTCAAGCCATGGCCAGGTTAGCGGTTGAACGGGGCGCACAGAATGTTTATTTGCACGCGTTTCTTGATGGCAGGGATACGCCACCGAAAAGCGCCGAACAGTCATTGAAAGCCATGGAAAATATTTTTGCGGAATTAGGTCATGGCCGCATTGTTTCCATTGTCGGCCGTTTTTATGCCATGGACCGGGACCATCGCTGGCCGCGGGTGAAAGCCGCTTATGAGCTGATCACCCACGCCAAGGGTGACTTTGACGCTGAATCCGCCATTGATGGTTTGCACATGGCCTATGAGCGCGGAGAAACGGACGAATTCGTCAAACCCACCTGTATCATTCCCCCGGACCAGCCGCGGGTAAAAGTGGAAGACGGTGACGTCGTGGTGTTTATGAATTACCGGTCCGACCGGGCGCGCCAAATTACCCGTCCCTTTATTGAACCGGAATTCAATGAATTTGAACGCGGGGCCGTTCCCCATCTGGGACGTTTTGTCAGCCTCACGGAATACAGCGCGGGATTCGACGTGCCGGTGGCTTTCCCGCCCGAACGCCTGAAAAACGTGTTTGGCGAATACATTTCTAAATTGGGTTTACACCAGCTGCGTATCGCCGAAACAGAAAAATATGCCCATGTCACATTTTTCTTTAACGGCGGCATCGAAGACCCCTATGAAGGGGAAGACCGCATCCTGGTGCCATCACCGGACGTGGCCACCTATGACGAAAAACCGGAAATGAGCGCATTCGAGTTAACCAATCAGCTGGTGGACGCCATTAAAAGCAACCAGTACGACGCTATCATCTGTAACTACGCCAATCCGGACATGGTTGGCCACACCGGAAACTACGAGGCAACCATTAAAGCCATCGAAGCCCTCGACCAGTGTCTGGGCCGGGTGATAGAGGCAACCCAACAGGTCGGTGGTGAATTACTGATTACCGCGGACCACGGTAACGCAGAACAAATGAGTAACGCGGAAGTGGGACAACCCCACACGGCGCACACCAGCAACCCGGTGCCGCTGATTTATATCGGCAGACCGGCGGTACTGGCTGAAAACGGCGCCCTTTCGGACATTGCGCCGACCATGCTGCAGTTGATGGGCCTCGAAAAGCCGGAAGAAATGGGAGGCGACTCACTGGTATCGCTGGCCAGTGATGCTGAACAACCTCCTATTCGCGTTGTGCCGAAATCCTCCGGTAGCCGCAAGATGGGCTAAACGGGCGCTGTCAGTCATTGAATCCGGTAAACTGTCAACCGACTGCCGGGCCAACATACAGTTCTATATAACGCCACTTCACAATGAGTGAGGTGCAACATCTCGTAGGTGTTGAATCCAGTAGTCGTCGTATCGAATCACAGCATCGCATTTGTCATCCTTGCTATAGGCGCGTGAGTAAGGCAGGTGGAAAGTACAACATTAAGCACGACACCGAACGAAACGTTAACGAACCCCGGTTTAACAACCATCATGATGATATGCGCCCGTCGCCCGCCATGCCGTAACCATCAGTCATTCTCTAAAAACCATCCCGCTGAAATCCGCACAACGGTAATACCAGGCCATGGCGCCCTGTCCCTGCCCCGGGCGGCACTGCTACTTGCCTGCCTGCTGATATCGCTATTTGTCGCCCATCCACCGGCCATGGCCGATAACAGCGACCAGCAAAAACTCACCGCGCTGCGCAAGCAAATTCATTCCCTGCAGCAACAACTGGAACGGGACAATCAGCAACAAGACCGCGCTGTATATCAACTTAAAAAAATTGAAACGGACATCGCCGAACGTTACCGGCAACTGCAATCGATCAACGACGACATTAACGCTTCACGGCAGAAACTGGCTTCGCTGAACCAACGGCGCGAGACCTTGCAGCAAAAACTGGCGTCACACCGCGATGAGTTTACCAGACAGGTAAAGGCGGCTTATGTGCTGGGCAAGCAGGAATACGTCAAGTTGCTATTCAACCAGCAGGATCCCGCCAATGTCGCCCGCATGGTTGTCTACTATCAATACTTCAACAATGCGCGGGCCAGACAGCTTAATGAAATTTCCAATCAACTTGGCGAACTGAACAAAATCGGCGGCCAAATTAACGATCGCAATGCCCGGCTCAAAACGTTGCGCCAACAGGTCATTGACGAAACCCGGCAATTAAAAGACCGTCGGCAACACCGGCAACAAATCGTTGCCAAGCTAACTACGCGCTTACAGAACAAAGATCAAATGCTCAAAAGTCTGCAACGTGATGAAAAGCATTTGATGCGGGTATTAAACCAACTGCAACAGCAACCCGACAATCGCCCGCCGCCGGTCAGCAACGACCACCTCGCATTCGCGCAACTGAAGGGCCGATTACCCTGGCCGGTAACCGGCAAGCTCGCGGCCCGTTTCGGCAGCAACCGTAATGCCGGCCGACTGAAATGGAAAGGCGTGCTCATCGATACCGCGACCGGCAACCATATTCACGCCGTCGCCGCCGGCCGCGTGGTGTTCGCGGACTGGTTACGGGGGTTTGGTATGCTGGTTATTCTCGATCACGGCAACGGTTACATGAGCCTGTACGGTCACAACCGGCAATTACACGTCACTCTGGGCGACAGGGTCCAGGCCAACGAGGTCATTGCCACCGCCGGCAGCACAGGCGGTCAACAAATAAGCAGTCTGTATTTTGAAATTCGCCACGATGGTGTGCCTCAAAATCCTGCTAAATGGTGTAAATCGCTGCCGGACCGGGGATAACGATTTTAAGCATAAGGATCCAAATATTCCGGCGCCTCCGCCCATTTATTATAACACCATATATAACAAGAGGTTATGGAGATGAGCAGCATGTGCGATGGGCCCTGAATCAGCAATATGGCGTAGCATGTGTCGCCGTGAAACATGTATCACAAACATGTGTCTATAATTAAGGTTGGCGTTGGTCGCTATACAGAAAAAAGTGGCACCTTTCTTGAAGTTTCTTGAAGATAGTGAATTAAATACAACAAAATACAATTCCAACCTTGTACAATAATCCCCGGCAATTGAAAATCTCAGATTATTGAACAGCAACGGGCTAATTGGGATTGGTACGGCGGCGCCACGGTGGTTTCAACCACGGTAATGACGCGGTATCCTATTAGGTTTAAGCAATTAAATTAATTGAATTTATCATGAGTAAACAATCCAGAAATTCTGATGTAGCGGGCGATGGAGGCTTAATGAACTCAACTATGCGCACGATAATGGTGCTATCTATTGGATTATTGCTGGGCGTCTCCCTGGCGATCGGACACGGCGTACTGGCGGAAAAAGAAGAAGGGAAAAACTTTACCCCCATTCCCCTGAATGAACTGCGCAGCCTCACCGAAGTGTTTGGCCGTATCAAACAGGACTTCGTTGAGCCCGTCAGCGATAAAACCTTGCTGGAAAATGCTATCCGCGGCATGTTATCGGGCCTGGATCCGCACTCCACCTATCTCGACGAAGAGGGGTACAAGGAATTGCAGGTTGGCACCACCGGTGAATTCGGCGGTCTGGGTATCGAAGTCGGAATGGAAGATGGATTCGTCAAGGTGATTTCACCCATTGACGATACCCCCGCCGAACGTGCGGGCATCAAGTCCGGCGACCTGATTATCCGCCTCGACGGCAAACCGGTCAAAGGTATGACCTTGCATCAGGCCGTCAATATCATGCGCGGCAAGGTTGGCACAGACATACTATTGACCGTCATTCGCGAAGGCGAAGACAAGCCGCTCGAAATCACCATTACGCGGGACACGATTAAAGTTAAAAGCGTCAAGGGGCGCCTGCTGGAAGACGGTTATGGCTATATCCGCATTTCCCAGTTTCAGTCCCATACCGGCGAAAACCTGGTGGAAAAAATCAACAAACTGCGCGACGAAAGCAAGGGTACGCTTAACGGCCTGGTGCTGGACCTGCGCAATAATCCCGGTGGCGTCCTCAATGCCGCCGTTGAAGTCAGTGATGCTTTCCTGGAAAGCGGACTGATCGTCTACACCCAGGGCCGGGTACCTGATTCGGAACTGAAATTCAGCGCGACCCCCAACGAAATGCTCGAGGGCGCTCCGTTGGTGGTATTGGTTAACGGCGGTTCAGCCTCGGCGTCGGAAATCGTCGCCGGCGCCCTGCAGGACCATAAGCGTGCCATTATCATGGGCACCCAGACCTTTGGTAAAGGCTCGGTACAAACCATTTTGCCGCTGAAAAACAATACCGCATTGAAGCTAACCACCGCCAGATATTACACGCCGTCCGGACGTTCCATTCAGGCGTCAGGCATCAAGCCGGATATTGAACTGGACCCCATTAAGTTCGCCAGTGTTGAAGGCATCGACGGCGTACGAATCAAGGAAGCCGACCTGCAAGGCCATCTTGATAACGATTCGATGAAAAAAGGCAAAGCCAAAGGCGGCGCGAAAACACTCAAAGACAAGAAAAAGGAAATGCTGGATCTGGCCAAAACCGACTACCAGCTCTATACAGCGCTGAATATGTTGAAAGGCCTGCACCTGCAGGAGCAATACCTCAAGGCGGCGAATTAACCAAAGGAGCAATTCAATGCCCAATGTGTTGGTTCCCCTGGCCCCCGGATGCGAGGAACTGGAAGCCGTAACCGTCATTGACTTGTTGCGGCGCGCGGAAATCAACGTGACGACCGCCAGCCTGGACCGCGAACCGGTGCGGGCCAGCCGGGGAACGGTACTGCTGGCGGATAAAACACTGGACGACGCACTGCAACAGGACTACGACATGGTGGTGCTGCCCGGCGGATTGCCGGGCGCCGACCACCTGGATGAGGATCCGCGTATTCAGCAATTGTTGCGTAAAATGGCCGACAGTGAAAAATTTACCGCGGCCATTTGCGCGGCCCCGAAGGTGTTCGCCACCGCGGGCCTGCTCTCCGGTAAACGCGCCACGTCTTTTCCCGGCGTGCTGGAAAAACTGGACTTGCCCAATACCACGCTTGTTAACGACACGGTGGTTACCGACGGCAAGGTTATTACCTCCCGCGGACCGGGAACCGCCATGGACTTTGCATTGAGCCTGATTGAAACGTTGGTGGGCAAGGAAAAACGCGACACCGTGGAAGCGACGCTGCAAAGGCCACCGCACTGACCTCAACTCCCCTGTTTATTTATCTTACATTAACAACCAGGATTTTCTCGCGATTGTTGTAAATCGCCTCGATGAGCGCATGTTCGCCGATTGTCTGGCCCGTGATCACGCCTTTATCACCGCTCAAGTTGTTAACCGTAGCAATACCGCTGCTATTGTCCAGTGTACTCCACGTCGCACTTTCAGTAACCGTTCTATGAGTGCCGTTGGTGAAAAAAGCTTCCAGGTCAATTTGAACCACATCGCCTACGTTAATGTTGAGAACTTTCAAGGTGGTGTCATTCTGGTCCTGAAAACGCAGGTAATCCAGCACTTCGTTACTCACCGTTAACGTCGTACTTCCCGAAATACCGCTGCCGCAAACGGCGCTGATATCCGTCGCACCGCCGTCCACCGCGGTCGCCAGGCCGGTGTTGGCGTTAACGGTAGCCACCGAAATATCAGAAGAAGACCACCCTACTCGTTGCGTGATATTGGCCGTTGAGCTATCGCTATAGGTGCCGGTGGCGGTAAATTGCAATTTGTTACCCAAATTGATCGTGGGCGTGGCCGGCGTGATCGTTATGGAGGACAGATCGGATGTGATATTGATGTCTGTGGATATAGTGATTCCATCCAAATCAGCCTGCACACTAATCGTTCCGCTGTCTGCGCTGGCAGTTACCAGTCCCTGCGAGCTTATGTCGCCATTTCCGGCAGTAACTTGCCAGTTAACGAAACGAGTAATAGGAATAACAGTGCGCTCACCATCGGCATAGGTACCGATTGCTGTCAGTTGCAGCTGGCCACAGGCGGATATAGTCGCAGGATCCGGCGTTATACTGATACTACTCAGGGCCGCAGTGGATGCTGTCAAGGAGGTACTACCGCTGATGGATGCCAAGGTAGCTGATATAGTGACACCCCCATCCACGCCGTCTTTAGTATCAACCAACCCACTGCTATTGACCGTCGCCACGGAGGTATCGGAACTGTGCCAGGTCACGCGATCGGTGATATCTACCGTTGAACTATCGGGCCGTGTTCCGGTGGCGGTAAACGGATAATCGTAACCCGCTTTAATGGTCCCGTTGGCGGGCTCGACGGTAATCGAGGCAATATTTAAATCCGCGACGCTTATTGCCTGTTCCAATGCCGTGGAATCACCACTTTCGCATCCGCTGATGCTGACCAGCAACAAAAACAGCAAACAATACCCGTAACATCTTTTCATCATAACACTGCAACCATTAACACATTAAAAATTATACCGAAGGCCCAGACTGATACCGCTTATGGTCAGATTGGCGTCGCTGTAGTAGCGGGTATACTGGACGGAATAAAACATATTTTTGACGTTGCGCACATAGTCTTCCGCCCCAATCCCCCACGACAAATCCTTGAACTCCTCATCCGGCACGGCATTAGGGCCGGATGTTTTCAAGGTGGTCCAGGACTCACCCATCAATAGATATATCGTGACACCATTAAAGGCCTGTTCTCCCTGGTAACGCACGTGCAATGACGTTTGCTGGTTAACCTCAAGCTTGAGTTGGTTAACCGTATCGTCGTTGGCCGAGAAGGCATAACTTGCTTCGATACCAAACCCTTTATAACGCGGCGTACCCAGTTTGAGCCGCGTTGTGTAAGGGTTCAATTCAACGCCACTCAGCTCCACTTTTTGATACTCATAGGACACATCCGCATAGTAGTGGCCGGCCGCCATGGAAACCCCAGGCGCGACCACCCCGGACCCCACACACAATAGCGCTGATATCAAACGTTTACTCAAACTGCATCTCCTGCGAATAGCTTGTGCGCCACAATCATCTCCACTCGCGGACACACGGGAAAAAACCTCATTTTACGGGATTCCGGCGCTGAATGATAATGCATCTGTTGGTGGATACCCCGTCGGCTGCAATGACAAACGAGCGCCTTCCTCCTTCCTTGAAGCGGGCCGCTGCCGCGCGGTATCGCACGTTAGTGGCAACGAAATCATACTCATTAATCGATATACACGGCACTGATAACTGACAGCCCGCTTAACCGACAATCACGTAAAACCGCTCTCTCATCCTTGCTGCGACTATTGCAGCGACCATTCCGGCCACCTACCAGCCACAGCCTTTCATAACGCTGTTAGCGATCGCCGGGCCAGGCGAAGATTAAAATCAGTGCGCCCAACCCGCCCAGCATCCAGGTGATCACCGGCGCATTACCAAACATCAATTGACCGGTACCCCCCAGTGCCTGCATTAAAACAGCGCTGATGGCAAAACTGGCGCCCACAATCACCTTGAAGGTTTGCTTATTGGCGGCGCGAATTTCCCGCTGCAGTTGCTCAATACTTTTGATGACCCGAGATTGGTGTTGCGCCATGCCCGTATCGGCCTGAGACAACACTTTGTGCAGTAACAACGGTATTTCCGGTAGCGTCTCCGCCCACTGGGGCGCGTTGCTCTGGATATTCCTAATCATGGAACGCAGTCCCACCTGTTCGCTCATCCAGCGTTCCAACAGAGGTTTGGCGGTTTGCCACAAATCCAGTTCCGGATAAAGCTGGCGGCCCAATCCTTCAATGTTCAGCAATGTTTTTTGCAGCAATACCAGTTGTGGCTGCACTTCCATATTGAAGCGGCGTGCTGTCTGAAACAGCCGCAACAACACATGGCCAAAGGAGATATCTTTCAATGGCCGTTCAAATATGGGCTCACACACAGTGCGTATCGCGGACTCGAACTCGTCCACCCGGGTATGTTCCGGCACCCAACCGGATTCCACGTGCAATTCCGCCACCCGGCGGTAATTGCGTTGAAAAAACGCCAGGAAATTGTCCGCCAGATAGCGCTGATCATCGGGACTCAACGTTCCCATAATGCCGAAATCAACGGCAATGTATTGGCCTTTGGGTGACACAAAGATGTTACCCGGATGCATGTCGGCGTGAAAAAAACTGTCTCGAAACACCTGGGTAAAGAAAATTTCCACGCCCGCTTCGGCAAGCTTTTTCAGGTCGACACCGTTACGTTTTAGCGCCTCAATGTCACTGATGGGCGTTCCGGAGATCCGCTCCATTACCATGACATTGCTGCGCGTCAACGGCCAGTGTATTTCCGGCACGTACAGCAGCCCGGAATCCCTGAAATTACGTTTTAACTGGGAGGCCGATGCTGCCTCCCTCAACAAATCGAGCTCGTCAAATATGGTTTTCTCGTATTCGGTAACAACTTCCACCGGATGCAGCCGCTTGGCGCCGGGCCAGTAACGTGCCGCCAGATCGGCAACAATGTATAGCAGACCGATATCCCGGCCAATAACATTACCAATGCCCGGTCGCACGATTTTTACCACCACTTTGCGGCCATCTAGCAACGTGGCGGCGTGCACCTGGGCAATAGAGGCGGATGCCAGCGGTTTCTCGTCAAATTCCAGAAATACTTCTTCAATTGGCTTTTTATAAGCCTGTTCCACGATAGCCCTGGCTTTATCGCCGGGGAAGGACGGTACCTGGTCCTGCAACCGCGATAACTGGTCGGCGATATCATCAGCCAGCAAGTCACGGCGGGTTGACAGGATCTGCCCGAACTTGACGAAGATCGGTCCCAGATCTTCCAGGGCGCAACGAATACGTTCACCGCGCGGCCTGGCACGGCGAAACCAGTACCATGGTGACAGGAACATGACAAACCGTATGGGCCGAAACAGGTGCGTGGCCAGAATGATTTCATCAAGGCCGTGCCGCAGCAATACCAGGTTAATATAAATGAGACGCAGTAGTTGTTTAACGCTCTTCACGGATTCGATTGCCCGCTTGCCGTTGATGGGTCTTCGTCACGTTGGGCTTGCAACTGGTGGATTCTGGCCTGCATGCGATCCACGGCCATTTGCAGTTGGTCGACGCTTTCAAGAAACTGGTTTATTTCAGGGGCGGAAGGCAACTGCCGGCTTTCCTGCTGCAGGTATTCTGTTAAGTCCAGCGCGATCGTATCCGCCGTTGTCCGCCCCCAACGGGACAGTCCGCGCATCGCGTTAGCGATTTGATGGGCAACGATGTCACCGGTATATGTGGCGAGAATTTCTTCCCAATCGATGTCGACATTTTTCAGTAATTCATGGAAACGGCGGCCGGCCTCCATGTCTCCGGACATTTCGATACCGCCGCCCAGGGCACTTTCACCACTGTCTCGTGACAACCCCAACTTGACCAGCGCCAGCAGCGGTGCCCGCATTGTGCTCTGCGCGGCCTGTTCATACTCCGATAAAACTTCTATACGCCCGCCGGCTGCGCGCAGAAAAAATGACAGTTCCAGCTCGTGAATGGCGACTTCAAGCGTCTTGCCGTCGAGGGCGGTTATTTTCGCCTCGCTATCAGGGTCCAACGCCAGATAATTATTCATGGCGCTTTCAATAAGCGAAGTAACCGTGTGGGGAAGTTGTTTCAACGCACTTCACTTATTAATTGTTGCAATGACTTTTGCGATTCGTCAAACAGGTCAACGTAACCATTATACACCACGACCGTGTTGGCCATTTTGTCGTGAAACGTCTGATTGCGCTTATCCCAGATCATCCACAAAAATCCCACGAACAGCGTCATGATGGAAACAAAATAACCCAGATAACGAATCACGGCTTGCCGGGTGTTGATGGGCTCACCGGTATCGGCGTCCACAATCTGGCAACCCAATAGCAACTTGCCCGGTGTTCCGAGGTACCTGACCCATAAACCCACCGTTAACACAAACGCGATAGCGTTGCCGATCAACCCTTCCCGGGACATCGTGTCTGCATTAATGTAAGCAGGCCCCAACAACAACCCCAACAGGAAGGAAAAAACAATACTGTCAATGATTACGGCGGCGGCGCGCCGCCAAAAACCCGCGTAATGCATATGCGTCAACTCCTGTTAAAATTTATAGCCCCTGTGCAACGCAACAATACCGCCCGTTAAATTAAAATATTCACAACGGTCGAAGCCGGCTTGCTGCATCATCCCTTTCAGGGTTTGCTGATCCGGATGCATACGAATGGATTCCGCCAGATAACGGTAACTGTCCTCGTCGTTGGCGACCAGCTTGCCCATCAGTGGCAGTACATTAAATGAATATAGATCATATAAAGGTTTCAAACCCGGAGCCACCGGCCTGGAAAACTCCAGAATCAGCAGGCGTCCGCCGGGTTTGAGGGTCCGGTACATGGATTGTAAAGCACGATCGATGTGGGTGACGTTACGCAACCCGAAGGCGATAGTAATTAGGTCAAAATGATTTTCGGGAAACGGCAAACACTCCGCGTTGGCCTGTACATAGCGCACGTTACCGCTAATACCTTCGTCCACCAGGCGGGTACGGCCATGTTGTAGCATGGAGGCATTTATATCCGCCAATACCACCTCACCCTCTTCGCCCACGACAGGTGCAAACTTGGCGGCCAGATCACCGGTGCCGCCGGCGATATCCAGCACCCGCTGCCCTTTGCGAATACCGCTCATGTCGATGGTGTAGCGCTTCCACAAGCGATGGATACCCAGTGACATCAGGTCATTCATCACGTCATATTTGCCGGCAACGGAATGAAAAACCTCGCCGACTTTATGCGCCTTTTCGTTTTCCTCGATCCGTTGGTAACCGAAGTGCGTGGTTTTTGATTTGCTGGAGTTTTGTGGTTTATCTGGCACGGTAGCCGGTTTCCCTGTGATTAAATGGCGTTCGCTGTCCCCTGCTAAAAGTATATCAGGAATCGCCGGCCCACCCCACGGTTTATGCAACGCAGTCGCGGCCAGCCACATTGACAGGTACAGCAGGGGAATCGGACAGCTTAATACAACGGAATATTTACCCCGTTATAGCAAAAAATCGACAAAGCAAATTGAAATTTAGTGTGTACAAAGCACTCGTCAGGGTAAGCAGTAACAGTATTGGCGTGTTTCGCTACCGGTGCAATTCGCAAATATAGCCCAAAATACCTTTAATCAGCTAACTATCGGTCAGACTGTGCCTTACCACTGCAACTGGCGCGATAACGGGGTTTAGTTTGATTTACGCTTGTGACCGGCCGCTTTGAGGCGATCAAGATACTCTTGCCATAACGCGTCATAATTCTCGCCCAGCGTATATAACGTTTCCCAGGAATAAATGCCCGTATTGTGCCCGTCATCAAAATGCATTTGCAGCGCGTAATTTCCCACCGGCTCAAGCTTTTCGATATTGACCTCTTCCTTACCCACCTGCAGGACTTCCTGGCCCGGACCATGCCCGCGCACTTCGGCGGACGGCGAATAAACGCGCAGGTACTCGCACGGCAAACTAAAGGATTTGCCGTCATCGAAGGAAATTTCCAGCACCCGTGATTTTTGATGCAGTTTAACGTCCGTTGGTCTTGGCGTCGTATTTGACATAGTCTCCCCTTACAATCAAAGTCTGTTAGAGCCAGGCTTTGCTATCGTACCCGGCATAGCCTTGGCTTTATAAAATATAGCGCGACAAATCATCGTCGCTGGCCAGGTCACCCAGTTGTTGATCCACATAGCCGGCATCGACCACGATTTTTTGTCCGTCCATATCCGCGGCTTTATAGGATATATCGTCCAGCAGACGCTCCATGACGGTATGCAGCCGGCGCGCGCCGATATTTTCCGTATGCTCGTTCACCTGCCATGCGATCTGCGCCAGGCGGGCGATACCATCGTCAGTAAACGAAATATCCACGTTCTCAGTAGCCAGCAATGCCGTGTACTGCTCAGTGAGCGAGGCATCAGGTTCGGTGAGAATATTGACAAAGTCCTCCACGGTTAATGCCGCCAGTTCCACCCGAATGGGCAAGCGCCCCTGTAGTTCGGGAATGAGATCCGATGGTTTGGCCAGATGAAAGGCGCCGGAGGCAATAAACAGAATATGATCCGTTTTCACCATGCCGTATTTGGTGGTAATGGTGCACCCCTCCACCAGCGGCAGTAAGTCACGCTGCACCCCTTCGCGGGACACATCGGGACCGGTTGATTCACTGCGTTTGGTAATCTTATCCATTTCATCGAGGAATACGATGCCGTTTTGTTCAACGTTTTCCACGGCGCGCAACTTGATATCCTCTTCATTTAACAGTTTGCCCGCTTCTTCGTCGGTAAGCATTTTAAAGGCGTCTTTGATTTTCAGTTTGCGCGTCTTGGTACGGTTGCCACCGAGGTTCTGGAACATACCCTGCAACTGGCTGGTCATTTCCTCCATGCCGGGAGGCGCCATGATTTCCACGCCGATGGGATTGACGCTGAGTTCAACGTCGATTTCCTTGTCGTCCAGCTCCCCTTCCCGCAACTTCTTGCGAAACTTCTGCCGCGTATTGGATTCCTCTTCCAGTTCGTCGCTTACCGAACCGGTAAACCCCATGCTGCGCGCCGGTGGAATCAATATATCGAGTATGCGTTGTTCCGCGGCATCTTCGGCACGATGCCGCACCTTGGCCATTTCCGTTTCCCGGGTCAACTTGACGGAGATTTCCACCAGGTCGCGGATAATGGATTCCACGTCACGGCCGACATAACCCACCTCGGTAAATTTGGTGGCTTCCACTTTAACAAACGGCGCATTAGCCAGCTTGGCCAGCCGCCGGGCGATTTCGGTTTTACCCACCCCGGTGGGGCCGATCATCAGTATGTTCTTGGGCGTGATCTCACCCTTGAGGTCATCACGCACCTGCGATCGCCGCCATCGGTTACGCAACGCTATGGCGACGGCGCGTTTGGCATCGGCCTGGCCGATAATATGTTTATCAAGCTCTTGTACAATTTCCCGGGGTGTCATTTGTGACATGATTGGCTCTCTACGAATTAGGTTCCAGTTCTTCGATGGTTAAGTTATTGTTGGTGAACACACAGATGTTAGCGGCGATGCCCAGGGCCTTTTCAACGATGGTGCGCGCGTCCAGTTCGGTATTTTCCAGCATGGCAACCGCGGCAGCCTGGGCATAGGGACCCCCGGACCCGATGGCGATCAAATCCTGTTCCGGTTCGATGACATCACCATTACCGGATATGATCAGGGAAGCCGTCTTATCGGCAACACCGAGCAGGGCTTCAAGACGGCGTAACATGCGATCGGTGCGCCAGTCCTTGGCCAGTTCCACGGCGGCCCGTGTCAGATGCCCGTGATGTTTTTCCAGTTTGGCTTCAAAACGCTCGAATAAGGTAAAGGCGTCCGCCGTGCCACCGGCGAATCCGGCAATCACTTTGTCATGATACAGGCGCCGCACCTTGCGGGCATTACTCTTCATAATGGTATTGCCGAGGGACACCTGGCCATCACCGCCAATGACCACCTGGTTACCGCGCCGCACCGACACGATAGTGGTACCGTCATATTGCTCCAATGTTTTACTCCCTATTGTGGCTGACTGATAATCGGAACGGGGTTATTTTACACAGCATTGTACGTCAGGATGCCAACATTTTTTGTGCAGTTTTTAGACCAGCCTTTGTAAAAACAGACAGTTATGACACACCAGGTACAGTCTGAATGATCCGCGCCTACCGGTTCGTAATATATGATGGCATTTGCGCTAATTTAAAGCATAGATTGGAACGCCGGTCGGCACTAGCCCGTTTTTTTGGATTTTTTGGCCCGTGGATGCGCCCGGTCATAGACTTTGGCCAGGTGCTGGAAATCAAGGTGGGTATAGACCTGGGTAGTGGAAATATCGGAATGACCCAGTAACTCCTGCACCGCGCGCAGATCACCACTGGATTCCAATAGATGGCTGGCAAAAGAGTGGCGCAAGCGATGGGGGTGAATACGCCCGTCGATAGCCTGCTGTATTCCCCATCGCTCAAAGCGTTGCTGCACGGTGCGCTCGGCGATACGTCGTCCCCGTTGACTGACAAACAAAGCGCTTTGCGACGGTTCGCATAAGGTATCGCGTACCGCCAACCATTGCTTTACACAGTCAATAGCGCGTTTACCCACGGGCAAAACCCGCGCCTTGGAGCCTTTGCCAACCACCGGCACCATGCCTTCCTTGAAATCAATATCGTCCACGTTTAGTGATACCAGTTCGGCCAAGCGCAACCCGGAGGAATAAGTTAACTCCAGCATCGCCAGATCACGAATCATAATGGGGTTATCAGTGGTTTGTTGATCAAGCAAGCGTGCGACCTGGTCCACGTCCAGCGGCGCCGGTAGTTTACGCGTGACCTTGGGAGCACTGACGCCGGTCATGGGATTGCTTTTTATAACGTTCTCGCGCACCAGATAAGCAAAAAAACTGCGCACTGCGGCAATAGCGCGTTGTATGCTGCGGGCACTCAAGCCGTTGCGGTACAACGTGGCAACAAAGCCGCGCATTAACACGACGGAACAATCGCGCCACTGCGCAATATCCTTGCTTTCGCAATAACGAACCATTTGCTGCAGATCGCGGGAGTAGTTAGTTATGGTATGGGGGGAAAGACGGCGTTCGTTTTTAAGATGGTCAAGATAATGTTGCAGCCATTGATGTTGTTTGTCTTTCACAATAACGTGATGGTGGGGTGAGACAACATGCTTAAGGCATCACCTGATCCAGTATCAGTCCGCTTTTTCCGGTTTCAGAAACCGGGCAATGGTTTTACTGATGACTTTACCCAACTGATTAAGAAACAGGGTTCCCATACCGGAGTGAAAGCGTTTCTCATCGTAACTGCCGATGGCCAGCAGACCGACACTTTTGTCAAACTTCAGGGGAATAAATGCCAGGGAGGCGACTTTGTCACCCTGGTCGTCAAACAAAATCTTTTTCTGTTCGGTTTTGGTACGCCCGCAAATAGCCTTACCTTCCTTAAGCTGGCGGCCAAAATGCTTGCCCATTTCTTCCGCGTTGGATGCAAATTCCTTGCGGTCGGCCAGTTTGTCACTTTTCGGCTGCGCCAGTATGCGTATACTAACCGCATCCGCGGAAAAATCCGTGCGCAAGCGTTCTTCCAGCAAAGAAAATACTTCGATAAGGTTACGCGTCCCCATCAGGTCCAGCGTCAACTGGTGAAGGTTTTTGCTGAGCCGGTCGTTTTCCCGGGCAATCTGTACCAGTTCATCCAGGCGCTTTTGCACCCGGTTGTTTTCCTGGCGCAGCAATTCCACCTGGTGCTCAATCAGTGAGACCGCGGAACCGGTATTGGGATGCGGTACTTTCAGCTCGGCAACAAGCTGCGGATGGTCAACAAAGAACTCCGGATTCTGACGCAAATATTCTTCGACGTCTTTGTCGCTCAGCTTGTCTTCGACGTCACCTTTTTTTTGTTGAATACTCATATGTATAGTTGCCCATCAAATACCGTTTGCGCCGGCCCCGTCATCCACACCGAACTATGGTTACCATCCCATTCTATGAAAAGAGTACCACCTGATAGATCAACGGTCACCCTCTTATTTAACAAACCCCACACAATTCCGATCACTACCGCAGCACAGGCCCCGGTTCCACAGGCCAGGGTTTCACCAGCACCCCGTTCATAAACGCGTAAACGGATATGCTCCCGGTCAATCACCTGCATAAATCCCACATTAATCCGTTCCGGAAACATTTCATGGGATTCCAACAATGGACCCCATGTCGAAATGGGGGCGTTTTCCACATCCTCAACCTGAATAACCGCGTGGGGATTACCCATGGAAACCGCGCCAAAGCGCACTGGCGCCCCATCGATTTCGATCGAATAATAATCAGCCTGCTGATCCATTTTCATGGGCAGGGAAGCCGGCGCAAAAACCGGCTCACCCATGTTCACTGTAACGTCGCCATTGTCCTGGAGTTGAATTTCTATTAGACCGGCCAGCGTTTCGACACGGATCACCTTTTTATCGGTCAATCCCTTGTCGTGCACAAAACGTACAAAACAGCGGGCGCCGTTGCCGCATTGCTGGACTTCGCCGCCGTCGCTATTGAAAATGCGGTAGCGAAAATCCGCTTCAGCAGATCGCGGTGGTTCGACCAGTAAAATCTGGTCACAGCCAACGCCAAAATGGCGGTCAGCCAACCATTGCAGCTGCCGGCGATCGAGATGGACAGTCTGCTGGATGGCGTCGATGACCACGAAATCGTTGCCATTTCCCTCCATTTTTGTGAATTTTAGCAGCATTTATCAACCAGATTTGTTATTTAGCACACATTAAATAGTTGCCGTACTACCTTTTCCAGTGCCCGGAACGCCCACCGGATTTTTCCAGCAACTTTATATCGGACATGATCATGCCGCGATCCACAGCTTTACACATGTCATAAATAGTTAACAGCGCCACGTGGACCGCCGTTAAAGCTTCCATTTCAACGCCCGTCTTTGCATCAGTTTTTGCAAGAACACGACAATTCACCGCATTTGCCTGCTCGTTCAACTCAAATTCGACGCTAACTTTATTCAGTGCTATGGGATGACAGAGCGGGATCAAATCGGCGGTTTTTTTAGCGGCCATAATGCCGGCCACACGTGCAATGCCGAGAACGTCGCCTTTTTTGTGCTGGCCATTGCGAATCAGTGCCAGGGTCTCGGAGTGCATTTCAATGCGGCCCGCCGCCAGCGCCGTTCGGTGCGTGACAGGTTTGTCGCCCACATCCACCATGTGAGCGTCTCCTGCTTCATTAAAATGTGTTAATTTACTCATACTTACGATTCCATGATTTCACATTTTGCGAACCCTATCGAGGACCTACTATCTATTACACTCGACCGCGGAAAGCGCCACGCGGGTTTATTTAACTAATTGAATTTATTATACTTGTTTCCACCTAGCCGCGACCGAACGTGCTGAATTTACCACGGTCCAATTGTATAATTCGTAACAGCATCATGTCGGTACAAGTGTATGAGCGAAAAGCGTTTGGTTCAATGTATTATCAGCCAGCCGGGAGCCCTCAGCCCGTTGAGAGCCGTCAGCCCGTTGAGACTCCTCAACTCGTGGAAAGTCCTCAACTCGCGGGGAGCCACCAACCGGCGGGCAGCCCTAAACCAGTCGTCGGGAGTCGCGCCATGTCCATAACGGTGAAATTTTTCTCCAGCCTGCGGGAAACGCTTGATATCTCGTCCAGGACCCTCAATTCCCAGGAGATCAATACCGTCACCGATGCCTGGAACAAGGCGACCAATGGCGCCGAAATGCCGGAGCACGTGCTGGTTGCCATTAACATGGACTACGTCGAACGCAGCCATAAAGTAGAAGACGGTGATGAGGTGGCATTCTTTCCACCGGTCACTGGCGGTTAAATAATTTTAAACACACCACAAGTAACCATTCATGCAAATACAATTACGCGAACAGCCATTTGACCCCTGGCAGGAACTACACGCTTATCACGAATCCCTGCAGGCCGCTCCCGGCACATATGGCGCCACATCCGTATTCGTGGGCACCATGCGGGACATTAACGAATCCGATACAGTGCAATCCATGTACCTGGAGCATTATCCGGAAATGACATCACGCTATCTCGAAAAAATTGCCAACGAAGCAGCGGAACAATGGGAAGTGCTGGATACGTTAATTTTGCATCGCGTCGGCCACATCCGGCCCGATGACGCCATCGTGCTAATTGCCACCTGGAGCGCTCATCGTGACGTTGCATTCAAGGCCTGCCGGTTCATTATCGAAGAAC
This sequence comes from Gammaproteobacteria bacterium, assembly GCA_050116575.1. Classification (GTDB taxonomy): domain Bacteria; phylum Pseudomonadota; class Gammaproteobacteria; order SZUA-152; family SZUA-152; genus JAKEGK01. The sequence continues at coordinate 43,092 of JASFOJ010000010.1, forward strand.
TGAAACACCGCGCACCATTCTGGAAAAAGGAAATTCTGGACGACAATACCCAGCGCTGGGTGAGCAACAACACACCCGCCAGCAAGTAACCATCACCAACTGAGCTAACTTAGCTATGCGGCGTGACGTGTGGCATGTTGTACGCCATGTCTTTACCCACCGGCACCTCACAAACTTCAAACTCCATCACGCCAAGGTCACCGAATACATAGGTGGGCCTGGCGCCCACGCCGCCTACCGTTCCGGGATTAATAAACAGGGTATGGCTGTTTTTCATATTGGCTATCTGGTCAATTTCGGCTTTGTGATCATGCCCGCAACACACTAAATCCCACTCACCGGTGGCGCCCATGGCGCGTGCATAATGCGGGTAATGAACGATAAAGATTTTTTTACCCGCCAGTTCCAGGCCGGCATCCTGGCCATGGTAGTGGATAACGCTATCAGTATCATATCCCAGTTTCGCCATGCTATAGAGATCACCGGTGTTATTACCGTGGATCACGTGCACGGGCAATCCGTGCTTTTGCAGGATCCGCAACGTGGTGGGAGCAACCACATCGCCGCAATGCAATACCGCCTGCGCTCCGCGCGACCTGGCATCGCCCACGGCAATATCCAGCAATTTGCGGTTATCATGGCTGTCAGAAACAATACAAATTTTCATAACGACATCTTTGGTTGTACCAATACAAATTTAAAAGTAAGGCTTTTCCGGCGCGGACTCAATATGTTCAACACCGCCAACGAATGACCGGACCGCTGATCAGGGCGTGGCTGGTTCGCACCGGCACATCCACCGGTTTACCGGCTTCCGATCGTGTATGGGGCACATAACCATAATTACAGGATTAATACATGGCAATATTCATGAACCGGCCAACAATCATGCCTCCCCGTTTCCTTTTCCACTTCACATTTAACTGGGTCGCTGTGGGACGCAATCTCGATAATGACGTTTATGCCATTGGATACATCTTTCCCCGATCAACACGATCCAGATTCATGGCATTGGCACGCCTTAATTAAATCAGTACAACATGGCCCGCGTGGCGCGCAAAGCCAACGTAAAAAGGAAAAAACCGTTGTCCCGGGTAGTGAATGCCGCCAATTGTACCTTATTTGGTTGTTACACGGCCAATTTTGCCGGCGAAAAACCGACGCTTCATGGCGGGTTCCCCAGGGTGATTTATGCTGGCCGGTTATGCGCGCCCGCGTCGCGATTTTGCCATATATTTTTCAGTGTCGAGTCGTTATCATAAGCCGACAATTGCAGAGCATCGTACAAATAAAACAGGGAAAATAACGGGCAGCAGGACCGGGCGGCAGTTCCAAGGTTACGCTTTGCCTTTGTCACCCAGCCAACAATAAACGTCGATTACAGGGATACCAGTGGACGGGCCATTGGACCCGCTGGCTGGCTTAAAACAACAACAAGGGAGGTCGCATTGCAATGAATCTTCATTTGATACCACCGATATTGGGCGTGGCTGGATTAGTTGTCGCGTTCATTATTTTTAGCATGGTAAAGCAACACCCCCAAGCCGAAGGCAAGGTCGCCGAAATCGGCGACGAGATCCACCTGGGGGCAATGGTCTTTATGAAACGCGAGTATTCCATGCTCGGCCTGTTCGCGATCATATTGATCATTTTATTGGGAATATCTGACCTGGGCTGGAATACGGCGCTTGCCTTCACCGTCGGTGCGTTCAGTTCCGCAGCTGCCGGATACATTGGTATGTACACCGCAACCAAGGCTAATACCCGCACCACGACCGCGGCCCACAGTGAAGGAGCAGCGGCCGCATTAACCGTCGCGTTCTATGGCGGCTCCATCATGGGGATGACAGTGGCGGCGATGGGCTTGCTGGGCCTGGGTGTTTTGTATCTTATGTTTGGCGGTGACCCGCACACCGCGGAAGTCATTCATGGTTTCGGCATGGGGGCCTCCAGTGTTGCATTGTTCTCCCGTGTTGGTGGCGGTATCTATACCAAGAGCGCCGATGTAGGCGCCGACCTGGTGGGCAAGGTGGAAGCCGGCATTCCGGAAGATGATCCTCGCAATCCGGGCGTCATCGCCGACAACGTGGGTGACAACGTTGGCGATGTGGCAGGCATGGGCTCGGATATTTTTGAGTCCTATTGCGGTGCCATGATCGCCACCATCGCCATGGCATCCACATTGATGATTGCCGCGGAAACAAATCCGGCCAAAGCGGAGCAACTGGCGAATTTGGCCAGTGACGGCGGCGCATTGATGTTCCTGCCGCTGGCCCTGGCGTCGACGGGGATTATCTGTTCCTTACTGGGCATTATCATGGTGAGAATGTTTTCCACTAAAGCGCCGGAAGTTGCGCTGCGCATCGGCACCATCAGTGCGGCGGTTATCTTTATCGTGGCTTCCTTCTTTGTCGTCCAGGTTTCCGGCATTACCACAGGAGTCTGGGGTGCCGTACTAGTGGGCACCATTGGCGGCATTATTATCGGACTGGTAACCGAATACTATACTGCCGGCAAACCAGTGCAGCATATTGCCAACTCCGGCGAAACGGGACCGGCAACCGTCATGATCACCGGTCTGGCCGTGGGCATGCAGTCAGTGGTTGTTCCATTGTTGACAATCGCGGCCATTATCCTCATATCCACGTCACTGGTTGGATTGTATGGCGTGGGTATCGCCGCCGTTGGCATGCTGGCCACCGTCGGTATCACCATGGCCATCGATGCATACGGACCGGTAGCGGACAACGCCGGTGGTATCGCGGAAATGGCGGGACTGGGTGAAGACACCCGCGCCATTACCGACTCACTGGATGAACTGGGTAACACCACTGCCGCCATTGGCAAGGGCTTTGCCATCGGCGCGGCAGCCCTGGCGGCGCTGGCAATCATTTCCGCGTTTGTGGAAACAGTTTCCACTCACAATACGGATTTCAACCTTGAGCTGGGAAATCCAAAAGTATTGGTGGGCATGTTTATTGGCGGCATATTTCCCATGCTGGTCAGTTCAATGACCATGACCGCGGTCGGCGATGCGGCATTTGAAATGATCAAGGAGATCCGCCGTCAGTTCAAGGAAATCACCGGTTTGCTCGAAGGTACCGCCAAACCCGATACCGCCCGATGTGTTGATATCGCCACCACAGCAGCATTGAAAAAAATGGTACCGCCGGGTGTATTGGCGGTCGCGGCGCCTCCCATTGTCGGATTTAGCCTGGGCCCGGAATCACTGGGTGGCATGTTGGGTGGCGCGCTGGTGGCCGGTGTATTAATGGCCCTGATGATGGCCAATGCCGGCGGCGCCTGGGACAACGCCAAAAAATATGTCGAGAAGGGAAACCTGGGCGGCAAGGGCTCCGACGTTCATAAGGCTTGCGTGGTAGGCGATACCGTGGGCGACCCCTTCAAGGATACATCCGGACCTTCGATGAACATCCTGATCAATGTATTGGCCATTGTCAGCTTGGTTATCGCGCCGCTGTTGTAAAATTAATGTTGTAACCAGTCAACAGCAGTACGCGAAGTTAATCACATCGGAAAACAAAAAGGCCCTGCAAAAACGCAGGGCCTTTTTTTATACGACAAGAGATATGTGGAAGGAATTGTCCGCCTGTCACTACGACAAAGTAAACTTCTTGAGCTTTTTCTTCACCGCTTCATTTTTCAATGTGACGTACTGTGGCAACCCATTTTTGTAGGGCGGATAGTCCTCGCCTTTGATCAGCGGCTCAAGATAATTGCGGCACTTCTGGGTAATATGGAAGCCGTCCTTGGTTATGAAGTTTTCCGGCATGAATTTTTCCACATTGGCCACTTTTGACAAATCCGCTTCTCCGATCGTCCATTTATAGGGCTTGTTTGATTTGCGCACGATAGCGGGCATGACGGCATTTTTACCTTTCAGCGCAAACTGAACGGCGGCCTTGCCCACGGCATAAGCCTGATCAACATCCGTTTTCGATGCGATATGTCGCGCTGCCCGCTGCAGATAATCAGCCACCGCCCAGTGATATTTATGGCCAAGCCTGGATTTAATCAATTCAGCGATAACGGGCGCCACACCACCCAGTTGCGCATGGCCAAACGCATCTTTACCACCGGCCTCGGCAAGAAACTGTCCTTGCTTGTTGCGCACACCTTCGGAAACCACCAGCGCGCAGTACCCGTATTTCTTGACGGTCTTGTCCACTTTCTCCAGGAATTTTTCTTCATCAAATTCCACTTCCGGAAACAGAATCACGTGCGGGGCGTCGCCGGCTTTTTCCGCCGCCAGTCCGCCGGCCGCCGCAATCCAGCCTGCATGGCGTCCCATGACTTCCAACACAAAGATCTTGGTGGACGTTTTCGCCATCGACGCGACATCGAATGCCGCTTCGCGGATAGACACGGCAACATACTTGGCCACCGAGCCAAACCCCGGGCAATTATCGGTAATGGGTAAGTCATTATCCACGGTTTTGGGTACGTGAATAGCCTGAATAGGGTACCCCATCTCCTCGGAGAGTTGTGAAACCTTGTGACAGGTATCAGCCGAATCACCGCCGCCGTTATAAAAAAAGTAACCAATATTATGGGCTTCGAAGACTTCAATCAGGCGTTCGTATTCACGCCGGTTTTGCTCCAGGCTTTTGAGCTTGTAGCGGCAGGAGCCAAACGCACCGGATGGCGTGTAACGCAACGCCGCAATAGCTTTCGCCGAGTCCTTGCTGGTATCGATCAAATCTTCAGTCAGCGCGCCAATGATACCGTTACGGCCGGCATATACCTTGCCGATTTTATCCTTGTGCTTGCGTGCCGTTTCGATCACGCCACACGCGCTGGCATTAATGACGGCGGTTACCCCGCCGGATTGTGCATAAAATGCATTTTTTTTGGCCGTCTTCTTTACAGCCTTCTTCTTAGCGGTCTTTTTAGTTGCCTTTTTAGCCATTACCTCGCCTCCATTTGCTATTTCTCTTTCATTACTCTGTCCCAATACTAGGAAAACGTACTACTTAAAGCAGAATTTTTAACCTCTGAGGGTCATGCTTGCTGAAATGAATCATTGGATGGTAACAAAATTTGCGAAAAAAGATCATGAAAACCGAAAATCGGATGATGAAAGTGTCAATTCGGGCAAATTTTATGATTCAAAAGGTAATCCCAATGAAATTTCCATGTTTCACGCCAGTGACAATGGCATATTACAACGGGATTGATGTCGTTATTACGTCACTTCATAGGCATGACGCATGGATCTTAACGATTTTTTTGCCAAAATACTTACTCATATCACATAAAACTCGCCTTTTTGATCAATAATGCCAAAAACTTTTGCGTTATCGGAAAATATTTGCTAATACTTTGCACAATACATGTTGACTTGTCTTTATTATTAAGAGTAGGTTTACAGTTTTTTAAATCCCGTTACAATCGCGAACACAACATGGCAGTCAATGGAATAGAGGTAGCCATATGAGGATCGTACTAGTAGGTGCGCCGGGTTCCGGTAAAGGAACGCAGGCCAAAATGCTAGTCGAGAAGTACCGAGTTCCCCAGATATCCACCGGAGACTTGCTCCGCGAAGCGGTTGCCGCTAAAACCCCCCTTGGACTGCAAGCCAAAGCCGCGATGGACGCGGGACAACTGGTATCGGACCAGATCGTTCTGCGAATGATAGAAGAACGGCTAACTGACGAGGATACCGCAAACGGATTTATTCTCGATGGTTTCCCGCGCAATATTCCGCAGGCGGAGGCGCTGGATGCCATACTGGTGCGGTTAAAGAAACCATTGCAAGGCGCTATTTTGATCGACGTTGACTTCGATATACTGATTCAGCGTATTGCCGGTCGGCGCACTTGCGTATCATGCGGAGCGGTTTACAACATTTATACGTCGCCGTCCAAGCTCGAGGATCATTGTGATCAGTGCGGCGGCAACCTGCATCACCGGGCAGACGACAACGAAGAGACCATTTCGAACCGATTGCGGGTCTACGAAATGCAAACAGCACCGTTGATCGCCTACTACAACAACCAGAATAAGCAATACACATTGCCTGGCTATGGAGAAATTGAAGAAATTTTTCAGAATCTATGTAACATAATTGATTCATTACCACAAAAGGAGGACCTTAAAACACCAAAATCAATGGAAGATTCAAAAATAAAAACTACAATTATGGAAAATCATCAAGATTCAGCTAAATTTGATGATAGTTTCAAAGAAAAAACTAAAGAAAATGAAGTAACTTCCGAAAAGAAGGCCAAAGAAGCACCCAAAACATCTGTAAAACGTACTAGCAATAGTACTAAACGTAAGAAAAAGGAGGCCACAACCATGGCAGCGAAGAAAAGAGCAACGGCCAAGAAGAAGGCCAGCAAGAAGAAGGCAACAAAGAAGAAGGTAGCCGCGAAGAAGAAAAAGGCTACCAAGAAGAAGGCTAAGAAAAAGGCCACCAAGAAGAAGGCAACAAAGAAAAAGGCTAAGAAGAAAGCCGCTAAGAAAAAAGCACCTAAGAAGAAAAAGGCTGCTAAGAAGAAGAAAAAGGCAGCCAAGAAGAAAAAAGCTGCTAAGAAACGTAGATAAGGCGCTGATTACCCCTATATTTTGGGGTAACACGCCGGTTGTTACTACTAGATTAAGGGTGTACTTCGGTGCACCCTTAGTTTTTTCCGCTTTCCGCAACTAATTTTAGCCTTCCTGCTTTTGTCTCAATACCGTTTTGCAGTATCCTTAGCCTGATAAACGCCAAAAACGGTGTAAAATCGATTAACCAGCCATTTTTTGCCGTACGAGGAGCAATCCATTGCCTAATTTCGACAGTACCCGACGCTCGATGCCTGCGATGCGCATGCGCCGCATGCGCAAAGACGATTTCAGCCGCCGCTTGATGCGTGAATCAACGTTATCGGCCAATGATTTGATCTATCCGGTGTTCGTCATCGAAGGTGAAAATAATCGACAACGTGTGGATTCGATGCCCGGCATTGAGCGCCTGACCATCGACGAACTGGTCAAGGAAGCGGATCAATTGACACAACTGGGGGTGCCGGCCGTGGCGCTGTTTCCCGTCGTTGACCAGCCCAAAAAATCCGACGATGCCCGGGAAGCGTATAGTCCCGACGGCCTGGCGCAACGCGCGGTGCGCGCACTGAAGCAGGCACAACCGAATCTTGGCGTTATTACCGACGTGGCGCTGGACCCTTTCACGACCCATGGACAGGACGGATTAATAGACGACACCGGTTACGTATTGAATGACGAAACAGTCGACGTTCTCGTTAAACAGGCGTTGTCCCACGCCGAGGCCGGTGCCGATATCGTTGCGCCATCGGACATGATGGACGGACGCATCGGTGCTATCCGTAATGAGCTTGAAGCCAACCGGCATATTTACACGCGCATCCTGGCTTATTCCGCCAAATACGCCTCCAGTTACTATGGTCCGTTTCGCGACGCCGTAGGCTCAGCCGCCAATCTGGGCGCAGGCAACAAATACACCTATCAAATGGATCCAGCCAACAGCAATGAAGCACTGTGGGAAGTGCAAATGGACCTTGACGAAGGCGCCGACATGGTCATGGTTAAACCGGGTATGCCCTACCTGGATATTGTTTACCGCGTCAAACAACAATTCGGCGTACCGACCTATGCCTATCAGGTCAGTGGCGAATATTCCATGTTAATGGCGGCGGCGCAAAACGGCTGGCTGGATGAAAAAGCGGTGGTATTGGAAGCATTGCTGGGTTTCAAGCGTGCCGGTGCCGACGGTATCTTGACGTATTTTGCCAAAACCGTGGCCCAGTGGTTACAACAGGACGCCGGCGGTCAATAATGATTAACCAGTACATCGGGGTACAACATCGGATCGGGAGAGCCGCAAATGGCGCCAAATATCTTCGCTAACCTGTTCGGGCGCTCGCCCGTCACACCGCTGCAAAACCACATGCAGGCTGCCCACGAATGCGTGAAACAACTAATACCGTTTATCGACGCCGTACTTGCCGGCGACTGGGATAAGGTCAACGAATTGCAGCAGGAAATTGCCCGGCTTGAAAACAAGGCTGACGAGCTCAAACGGGAATTGCGCATGCAATTACCCAGCAGTTTATTACTGCCGGTACCACGCCGTGATCTACTTGAGGTGCTGACAACACAGGACAAGGTGGCCAACAAAGCCAAGGATATCGCCGGGCTGATCACCGGCCGCAAGATGACATTTCCGCCGCAAATCGCCAATACGCTGAAACAATTTGTACAACGATCTATTGACGCTTCGTTTCAGGCCTGCAATGCCATTAATGAACTGGATGAACTGGTCGAAACCGGATTCAGTGGCCGGGAAATCAAAGTGGTGGAAGCCATGATTGATAAACTGGACAAAATCGAGAGTGACACCGACCGTATCCAGGTTCAGATACGGTCGGAAATTTATGCATTGGAAAAACAACTGCCACCGGTGGATGTTATTTTCATGTACAAAATCGTCGACTGGATTGGAGAGTTGGCCGATCGCGCGCAGCGCGTCGGCAGCCGGTTGGAATTGATGCTGGCCCGATAGGCCAATAGCCACCAATTTCATTCCGTTCGCTGTGTTGTTATAGTGCTGGCCGTGGCATTCAATCGTCACCCGGGCCAGCATCGCCGGAACAATACGCAACGGTTCAAGCTGGCGAGATACTGTGTTTGCCGTACGGCCTAAAGAACAAAAATTAACAATACAACACCGGGTAAGTACAGCGGTATCTGGCGCGCTGTCCCGATAACAACAAGACTAGCCTTCTTATGGATTACGGTACTACTTACATCATCCTGGCGTGCATTTTTGGTTTGTTCATGGCGTGGGGGGTTGGCGCCAACGATGTGGCCAACGCCATGGGAACCTCCGTTGGTTCGGGTGCAGTTACCATCAAACAGGCGGTATTGATCGCCGCCTTGTTCGAATTCAGCGGTGCGTTTCTGGCAGGCGGCCAGGTAACAGCCACCATTCGCAAAGGTATCATCGACGCGCAACTTGCCGCCGGATCTCCCGAACTGCTCATCTGGGGTATGCTGGCGTCGCTGCTGGCAGCGGCAGTATGGTTACTGGTGGCATCCCGGCTAGGCTGGCCGGTTTCCACTACCCATTCCATTGTTGGCGCTATAGTAGGGTTCGCGGCAATTGCCGTCAGCCTGGACGCCGTCAACTGGTCCAAAGTTTTTTCCATTGTGATGAGCTGGGTAGTTTCACCCCTGCTGGCGGGCAGTATCGCCTTTGTCCTGTTTATCAGTGTCCAGCGGCTGATACTCGATACCAATAACCCCCTCACCAACGCCAAGCGCTATGTGCCCATTTATATGTTTCTGGTGGGTTTTATTGTGGCCCTGGTGACGCTGTTCAAAGGCCTCAAACACGTGGGCATCCAACTCTCGGCGGTGGAAAATTACGCCCTGGCCGGCCTGTTTGGCACCATCGTGATGGTCATCGGTATCGTTTATATCAGACGCCTGAAGTTCGATCCCCACGCCAACCGGGATTTTCACTACACCAATGTGGAAAAAGTATTTGGCATTTTAATGGTGGCCACGGCCTGCGCCATGGCGTTTGCCCATGGCTCCAACGACGTTGCCAACGCTATCGGCCCATTGGCCGCGGTAATTGGTATCGTCGAAAATCAGGGCCAGGTGGCCCAGCAATCGGCATTGCCGATATGGATACTGTTACTGGGCGGTGGCGGTATTGTTGTCGGCCTGCTGACATATGGCCATAAAGTCATCGCAACAGTGGGAACCGGCATTACCCAATTAACCCCCAGCCGCGGATTCGCCGCCACCCTTGCCGCGGCATCAACCGTGGTGTTGGCATCAGGCACCGGACTGCCCGTCTCCACCACCCATACATTGGTGGGCGCCATACTGGGGGTCGGCCTGGCACGGGGAATCGCGGCACTGAATCTTAACATAGTCAAGACAATCTTCCTGTCCTGGGTGATTACCTTGCCGGCGGGAGCGATTCTGGCCATTATATTTTTTCTGATATTGAAAAGTATTTTCATTACCCCCTGAAAGGTGAACGGCTATGTCTTCCCTGTTTGATTTTGACCGCAGCCCCGACGAGTACGCCGTTATGGGAAACCCGGTATCCCATAGCAAGTCTCCGCTAATCCACACCCTGTTCGCCGAGCAGACCGGTCAACGTATTCGCTACCGGGCCATCCAGGTGGATCCCGGCGGGTTTGCACAGGCAGTCGGAAACTTCTTCGCCACCGGCGGCAAGGGACTGAATATCACCGTACCCTTTAAACAAGAAGGCTGGCAGTTGACCAATCAATGCAGTGACCGGGCGCAACTGGCGGGTGCGGTTAACACTTTGAAACCGTTGCCCAACAATGAATTGTTTGGCGACAACACCGATGGTATTGGACTGGTGCGGGACCTGACCGACAATCTAGGGATTACACTTAAAGGCCAACGCCTGCTACTTATCGGTGCCGGCGGCGCGGCCCGCGGCGTTATTAGCCCACTACTGGAAACCCATCCCGCCCGCCTGGTACTGGCCAACCGCACGGCGGACCGCGCCCATGACCTTGCCGGCTATTTCACTAACCAGCTGCCTCAATACAAAAACATCGAAGCGCAGAGCTTTGATGACCTGGAGAACGAATCCTTTGATGTGGTCATCAACGCTACGTCAGCAAGCCTGAGCGGCGAGCTGCCACCGATTCCGGCGAGCGCCGTGAATCAAGCTGAAATGGTTTATGACATGATGTACGCCGCCCGGCCGACAGCGTTTTTACAATGGGCTCTGCAACAAGGCGCCAAAAGGATCAGTGACGGATTGGGTATGCTGGTGGAGCAGGCAGCAGAGTCGTTTTTTATCTGGCGCAATGCAAAGCCCGAAACGGCAATGGTTATTAAATCGGTGCGGGACAGTCTCTAAAGCGACGCACCGTTCAATGCTGTGTTATATATCTTCTGTCAATCGTCCCCGACACCACCAAGTCACTGCCCGGTCGGTTTGCGCCGCTCCCCCCTGCGTCGATTATAGGTGCTCACGGCATACAAGTTTTTATGCCGCCGGTGTCGACGGTCATTGCCGGGGTTGCGCTCCACGTATTCACGAGCGTGCAGGGAACTTCCTGCCAGTGTTAAATGATCAAGCCGCTGCACGACACGGCGGGCGATCGGGTCCGGGGTAATAACCGCATGCCCATAGCGCACGGCATAATTGCCTCGGTGGTCATCGATAACTTCAACATCGGTGTGCTGAATTCGGCCTTTTCCTTTTATCCAACGGTCCAGGAGCTCTTGAAGGCTGGTGGGTAACAAGGCATATTTGACGATTTTATTGAGCTGGGAAGTGTTGAGTTGCTCCGGTAAATTTCCAATGTAGATATCCATCTGCGCCCCCTATGCTGCAAGGTACTACCTCCTTACCATACCATCCGCAAAGCCGCGATTCACTAGCTGCGCCGGCGATTTCATAGTTCCGCACAATTGAAAACCCCTATTTTATTTGTAGTTTTTGGCGATAAAAAGGTCAGCCGGTATGTCGGTTTTTCAGATTGACGTAGTGGGTTGCGGAATAGTCTATCCACGCGGATTCTTCGCTGGTCAAAGGACGAACTCTCTTCACCGGACTGCCAAGATAAAGATAGCCACTTTCCAGTGTCTTACCCGGCGACACCAGGCTGCCCGCCCCCACCAACACCTGCGATTGCACCACGGCACCATCCATGATGACACTTCCCATTCCGATCAGACAATCATCCTCGATGACACACCCATGCAAGATAACCTTGTGCCCTACCGTTACACGATTGCCTACGTGCAGGGCAAAGCCATCGGGGTGTTGATCATGGGGATGGGTAACGTGTAACACCGAACCATCCTGGATGTTGGTGCAATTACCGATGGCAATACGGTTCACGTCACCACGAACCACGGTCATGGGCCAAATGGAACTGTCATCCCCGATGGTGACGTCACCCGCTACCAGTGCGCTGTCATCAACAAATACCCGGTCACCCAAAGCGGGGGTTATATTCTGATAGGTTCTGATGGTCATAATGGCGCTAACGCATGGTTACCAGTTCTTCGGCACTGGTGGGATGAATGGCGACGGTGTTATCAAAATCCGCCTTGGTGGCACCCATCTTGATCGCCACGGCAAAACCCTGCAGCATTTCATCGGCGCCATCGCCAATGATGTGGCAACCGACAACTTTTTTGTTATCTCCCACGGTAACCAGTTTCATGGCGGTTTGGGGTTGATGGGTGGTAAAGGCATAGGCCATGGGCGTGAAGTAGGTTTGATAAACGGTGACCGCCTCGTCACCGTACTGTTTTTTTGCATCGTCCTCGCTCAGACCCACGGTGCCGGCGGGCGGATGACTGAAAATCACCGTGGGAATATTGTCATATTCAAGATGCCGGTCCGGCTGATTGTTAAACAGGCGGTCGGCGAGACGCCGCCCGGCGGCAATGGCAACCGGTGTAATAGGCACGTGGCTGGTCACATCACCCACGGCGTAGATGTTGGGGATATTGGTATTTTGATAATCATCGGTCTTGATGGCACCGTTTTCCGCCAGTTCCACACCAATACCTTCCAGATTCAATCCCTGAATATTAGGCTTGCGGCCAATGGCCCATAACAAAGTATCAAAACCATCGTAGTGTTGATTGTTGTTGCAACTGAGATGGATATCTTCGCCACCGGTTTTCTCCACGCTCTCCACGATGGTATTGGTAATGACATTGATACCGCACGACAACAATTCGCGCAGCAGGGTATCACGCAGCATCATGTCAAAGTGACTGAGAACATAATGCCCTCGCACGATCAGGGTGACATCGCTGCCCAGCGCGTTGAGCACGCCGGCCAGTTCCACGGCAATGTACCCGGAGCCGACAATGGCGATGTATTTCGGTGGTTCCTCTAACGCAAAAAAACCATCGGAGGTAATACCAAAATCCGCGCCGGGTATATCCGGAACGTTTGGCGTACCACCGGTGGCAATGACAATATGGTCCGCGGTATAACGTTCATCACCTACTTCAACAGTATTTGTATCGACAAAGCACGCAGAGCCCGTTATTTCGTCGATATTGTTATCCTTGAGGTAACCATGATACCAATTATTTATGCCGTCTATGTACTTCTCACGCGCTTTGACAAGCTTTTGCCAGCTAAAACCCCTTTGACTGATATCAAAACCGTAATCGGCGGCATTTTGCAGCGTATAAGCCATATTGGCGCCATACCACATGACTTTCTTTGGCACGCAACCAACGTTAACGCAGGTGCCCCCGATGTCATCACATTCGATGACGGCGCAGCGCGCTCCGTACTCGGCGGCACGTTCCGCCACGGAAATGCCGCCACTGCCGCCGCCAATTGCAATCAAGTCGTAATGTTTACTCATGGTGAATCAATTCCTGCGTTGCTCGATCGTTGTTGTTTGGTGACGAAACGGTAAATTCATCACCGGGGATGACGATGATACCAAATACCCATGTCCGTCAGAAATGCCATTGGCCGATGCCTTTTCGCGATGCCGGTCACAGCTGCAAGCGCTTTTTCACCAGCGCGAGGATACGCTTCGCGCTGCTTTCCCCGACAAAGGATTCGCCGATTTTGATACGCCTGCCTTGCCGCGTATCAACAAAGATGCGGTAATAGACCGTATTATTGGATTGCGCGCCACGATCGATACGAATATCGCGGATATCCGCGCGGTCCACGTGACGCTGGAACAGGGACACACCGGCTATTTTGCGCAGGGTTTTGATGCCGTAGCTATCCACGCGCACCAGCAGTGCATTGGTGAGGGTATAGAACGCACCATAATCCATCAGCAGGCCAACGATAAAAAATATGCCGCCCATCACCACGAGCATGAAAGATGACTCGCGGCCGCTCCAGTATTGAAAGCCGAGAAAGATTCCCACTGCGAAAAAGATGCTGCCTGTCAGGGCCAGCACCAGCGCCATGGACTTGGTCCGGCCTGGCGGATAGTACAGTTCCATTGCGTCACTGGCTGGATCCCGGCGTATGTGCACCGGTGAATCACCGCTTGGCGTAAGATCACCGCTGCCGGCGTGAGTGTGAGTTGTTTTATTCTGTTGCAGGCTCCGACTTGACTGCTGGCGGGTGGCAAACACCGGTATGTCGAAACTGCGACTTAAATCCACACCCAGTAAATCGGCACTGACCGCCACCGTCCACTTGTAATATTTACTGGCAAACTCCTCCGAGGCATTGAGGGTATCCGGCACATCAAAACAAAATGGAATGCGGCTGCCCTGTACGCTGTGGGTTGCCTCCACGTCTGCAATATCCTGCCACACCACTTTTTCATGGCGACTGCGATTTTTACCGGTGCCCGATACATAACTGTAGATATTACTCAATACAACTCTGAATTTGCGGCCCGGGCGATAGGGCAGTTTCACGTCGATATAGCCGCCCACCTGACCGCCAATGGCACCGGGATGCGGATCCATGGTGAGCAACGTTGCGCCAAAGCGCTTCCATTCGAGGGTTTTGCGAATAGCCATGATCACTATCA
>JASFOJ010000011.1:0-57187 GCA_050116575.1 Gammaproteobacteria bacterium
TACACCATTCCCACGCAGAGCGTGGGAACGAGGGTAACGAGGGTAACGAGGGTAACGAGGGTAACGAGGGTAACGAGGGTAACGAGGGTAAACGGAAGTGAGGCATCAGCATAGTATTGCCGTTTCGTTGGTCGCCTGCAGAGCAGGCTCCTACGCCTTCGACAAACGCCTTGCGAGGATTTACCTTTGGGACACCGGGTTTGTATATGTAACATAATTCTATCGTGTGCAGCAGAGGTTTCTGCTCAATGTTACTTGCCGGATATTTTAAGCAACAACGCGGGTAGAAGAAGAAAGTCCATCACCAGCGCAATAGAAATGGTAATGGCGGACAGCAGGCCCATGTCGGCGGACATTTTGTAGTCCGAAAAGGTTAGCACCAGGAATCCGGCGACCAGTGCGATGGTGGTCACCGCCATGGCCGGTCCCACAAGCTGGAACGTCGCACGAATGGCGACGTCATTTTGCTGGTGATGGGTTTTCTGAAACCGCAGATACTTGCTAATGAAGTGTACGGTATCATCCACTACGATGCCCAGGGTCATGCCGATAACCACGGACAACCCCAAGCCCACTTTCCCCACAAATACTGCCCATAAACCGAATCCCACCAACGCCGGCGTCACGTTAGGCACCAGGCTGATCAATCCCATGTCCAGCCGGCGCAACGCAATTATCATGACAATCGAGATGGCGATTAGCGCGGTAAACGCCGCTGTTAGCATACTTTTGATATTACGTTCGGATAGATAAGCCCACACAATGGACAAGCCACTGCCTCGAACATGCATATAAGGGGGCATGTTGTCGCGCAGCCAATGTTGCGCTCTTTGATCCAGATTGCGCAGGATGCGCGTTCCTTTGTTTTTAACTGTCACAATGATCCGCGTTGCCGATTTGTCGATATTAATCTGGTTGTTGAGATCCAGCCCCAGTGGCAACGACATCTCGTATAACAATAGATATTGTGCGGCCAGTTCGCGGCTTTCCGGTACCTGATAATAATGTGGATTATCGTTGTGCATATTCTTACTGAGGCGCTTGAAGATATCAGCAACAGTGTACACATGCACTACTTCCGGCTGTTTGCGCAACCAATCGGCGAACCGATCCAGCCGTTGCAAATATTGTGGCTCTGCGATACCACCGGGTGATCCCGCCGGCAATGAATAGTCAATATAGTCCGTTCCGGTAAGCTGGTTTTCCATGACGTCGGTGGCGACTCGCACCGGGATGTCGGTACTGAAATAATGAATCCAGTTGTCACTGAGTACATTGCGCGGCGCCAATAACGCCCCAGTAATCACCACCAGTGCCAGCCCTGCAATAACCGGATTCTGGCGACGGGTTATAAAAGCGGATAATCCGTCAAAGAAACCATGGCTGGTGGTAACCGGCGCCGGTTTGACTTTTACCGGAAGCACCGCGATAAGTGGCGGCAGGAAAAATACCGAATAAATAAATGCCATTGTTACCCCAATGGCCACAATATTACCCAGATCATGAAACGGCGGCGAGTCCGACATATTCATGGTTAAAAACCCGATAACCGTGGTAACACTGGTGAGAAAGACTGCCTGCAGGTTGATCGTTAACGATTCCACCAGGGCCTCCTGTTTCGACTTTCCGGCATACATGAGGCGATACAGTGTAATTAATATATGTACGCTGTCGGCAACGGCCAGGGTCAATATGATTGTGGGGGCATTGGCTGAAGCCGGACTGATGGAAATACCCAACCATCCCGCAATCCCCATGGCCGACAACATGGATAAAAACACTACGGACATGGTCACAAGGGTGGCGATGACGGAACGCACCGACAGCCCTACCACCAACGTTAGAATCAAAAACATAATGGGTGCCAGCAACATCATGTCGTGGCGTCCTACTTCGGAAAACGCCATGTCAAACATAACGCTGCCGGTCAGATAAAATTTAATATCCGGATGTTGCTCCTGGAAATTGTCGCGTAGTTGCCGAGTGTAGTCAGCGACCCTGGCTACCGCATCGGGGGTTTTGTCGGAGAATATAATATTGGTCATTACCGCGGTGGTTTGCGCATCTGGAGACATCAGGCGGTTAACCAATAAAGGTTCAGCCAGCGCCTGTTGGCGTTTTTGAGCAAGTGCATGCTTATCGAGTTGTGCCGGATGTGTTATAAAATCCCGCACCACAAGTTCGTCGGCTTTGGCGGTGGTATATTGAAAATTGGTAATTGAATCCACGCGGCTGGAAAAGGGTATCTGCCAGCAGGCCTCGGTAAGTGCCTTTACCGCGGCGAGAGTCTTGTTGTTAAACACGTCACCGTGACCGGGGCGCACAACAATAATAATTGATTCGGTTTTGGTGTAGATATTTTCGAGCTTTTCCAGTTCCAGTAACCGTGGGTCCTGCTTGGCAAAGAAGACCCTCAGGTCACTGTCAACGGAGATCGACCACAAACCGGCAGCGGTTATTACAAGCAGCAATCCCGTGAATGCGATTAACCACCAACGCCTGGCGACAATCCAGTGGGCCAATTGTGAATCAAAATGATGCATGTCAACCCGAATGATCTAATATATGGGGAACCGGCTTGTTGTTACTATTGGTAATAGTAAACTGATTGTAGAAAATATGAAAATTATGTCGTTGCGGGGAAACGGATACAATGATTTTCGTTTGAATTAACGCGGGTTTAACGCAAGCCCATTGAGCGTAACAGAGGTTTATCAACATCAGCCACCATGATTAAACCGGATTACCACAGCGGCAGCATTGTTAACCTCATGGCCTCCATTTTGCGAGCACTGGGTGGCCAATCAAACCAGCATGAACCGTTGCCCGACCTGAATAACGACTTGTTGGAACAGGCGCATAACATCGTGCTACTGGTGATTGACGGCCTGGGTTACGAGTATTTATCAAACCGCGGCCGGCACAGTACGCTGCATCAATTTCTGCAACGTAAACTGACCACGGTCTTTCCCTCCACCACCGCCACCGCCATTACCACTTTTATGACCGGCCTCGCCCCCCAACAGCACGGCCTGACCGGCTGGTTCACCTATTTCCAGGAACTGGGCAGTATAATTACGGTGTTACCGTTCAAACCCCGCTTCGGCGGCGCTTCACTGGGCGAACTTAACGTCAATGTGCAATCGCTTTATGGTCATACACCGGTTTTTGATTTGCTCGATGTAGACAGTTTCATTGTCACCCCGGACAGTATCGCCTATTCGGATTACAGTCTCGCCCACCGCGGAAAGGCACAGGTAAAACCCTACGATACCCTGACGGAATGTTTTAATTTTACCCGCGACATTATCCGCAGTGGCCGGCAAAAAAAATATATCTATACTTACTGGCCCTTGTTCGATGGCATGTCCCACGAGAAAGGCGTTAACAGCCGGGAAGTCAGCCAGCATTTCAGGGAAATTGACAAGACCTTTTCTCATTTTATTGATGATCTGAAAGGAACCAACACACTGGTGATAGGCACGGCGGACCACGGCATCATAGACTCCGGACCGCATAACTGTATTGAACTGGAAGACCACCGTGAACTGCAGGACATGCTGACTATACCCCTGTGCGGGGAACGGCGCATGGCCTATTGTTACGTGGAGTCGGGCAAACATGGCGCTTTTAAAAATTACATCAACGATAAATTTGGCAGCGACATAGAAGTATTAAAAAGCAGGACGGTTATTGAAAACAACTTCTATGGCCTAGGTGAGCCACACCCCCAGCTCCACCACCGAACGGGTGACTTTATGCTGTCAATGAACAAGAACCTCACCATCATGGACACCGTCCCCGGCGAAAAACATTTTTATCATGTTGGTACCCATGGAGGGCTCAGCGAACAGGAGATGTATGTGCCGCTGATTTTAGTACAGACGTAGTATTTCTTTGTCCAATGAATGGAATTAACTAAGTTGCAGTGAACCAATTAAATTTAAATAGGTATTGACGATTCCAGGCTCATAGTTTTTATCCTGGAGTTTCAGAAACAGGCGCAAGGCTTTGGGGATATCACGGGCAACACCATTGCCATGATAATAGGCGACCGCCAGGTACAACTGGGCACGGGCAACGTCCTGTTCCGCCAATGGTTTAAGGATTTCAAATGCCTGCTTATAATGGCCGTCCAGGGACATTCCCAACGCCTTGTCGATGAGCTCATCATTGTTGACTGGATGAGTGGCAGGCCGTGGTTTGGAAAATAAAACGAAGGAAAGCGCCGACGACGCGAGGAATACTCCGAGAATCACGACGAAAAACCTGGCTGTGAAAATATGACCCATGCGGTTACCACGCTTCCCTGATAGAATCTTTCTTTAAACAACTGCCAATCAAAACAACCGACTCTGGTGTGAGCGTTTACCTGTACGTCCCGGTTGGCGGTAATAAATTGAAGGTCGTTATTTGTTATGATTTAAAATAAAAGATGTTGCTTTAGGATAAATTTAGCATTTGATTTTTGTCCCGGCAAGGCAGGAGCAAAAAAGCCGCAGGTAAAATAAGTCGCCGAAAAATAAGCAGGAATGGTAACTTCTTTCGATATCTGTCACAGACACCCGAATAAATCAGATTTTTCCTACAAAAAGAATAAACAATACATAAACTAACGCTAGATAAAAGTCATCTTAAAATAAGTGGTATCGATATCGCTCATTAGTCATGGGGCGACACGTAACAACCTTGGCATCAACCCTTCACACACACCATGGGTAATAATTTGGCAACTTTACGTGCCAGCCCCGCATGATCAGCAGCATCCACGACAGCGCTGACATCTTTATAAGCTAAAGGCGCTTCCTCGGCGACGCCGCGCAGCGAAGGACTACGCACCACAATACCACGCCTCGCCAGATCATCGATAATATCTGATCCACGCCACTGTTTGGTCGCCTTGCGCCGGCTCATGGCACGGCCCGCACCATGACAAGCGGAACTGAATGCCCGCTTTTCACTTTCAGTGGTACCCGCCAATATATAGGAGCAGGTTCCCATGGAGCCGCCGATCAACACCGGTTGCCCGGCGTCGCGCAGCGCCTGCGCAACCTCGCGGTGGCCGGGCCCAAAAGCCCGCGTAGCACCCTTGCGGTGGACAAACAATTTTTGCTTTTTACCATCGACGTCGTGGGTTTCCAGTTTGCAGGTATTATGGGATACGTCATAGAGCATTTTCAGGTGGCAATCGGGAAAAACGGCATTGAAGGCAACGCGTGTCAAATGGGTGATTATCTGTCGATTCGCCAGAGCACAATTAATGCCGGCACGCATGGCTCCCAGGTATGATTGGCCGACCGGTGAATTAATAGGTGCACACGCCAGTTCGCGGTCCGGTAAGGTAATACCGTATTGATGGGCACTGGTGACCATCTTACGTAAAAACTCTGTACCGATCTGGTGGCCCAGACCTCGCGAGCCGCAATGAATACTGACCACCACGTCACCCATGTGAAGATTAAAGATTTTCGCCAGATGTTCATCGTACACTTCCGCAACGTATTGCACTTCCAGGTAATGGTTACCGGAACCCAGGGTGCCCATTTCATCGCGCTGCCGATCTTTGGCGCGGTCGGATACCTGCGAGGGATCAGCGTTTGACATGCAACCGTGTTCCTCCACCCGTTCCAGGTCTTCCATTAAACCATAGCCTTGTTCCACGGCCCATTGCGCGCCACCTGTCAACATATCATCCATGGCTTTATGTTTTAACCGGATATGCCCGGTACTACCCACCCCGGCGGGCACTTTGTGGTATAGCTCGTCAGCCAGTGGTTGTTTGAGGGGTGCCACATCGTCGGCGTGTAATCCGGTATGCAGAGTTCGAACGCCGCAGGAAATATCAAAGCCAACCCCGCCGGCGGATATCACACCCCCTTCATCGGGATCGAAAGCCGCAACCCCGCCAATGGGAAAGCCATATCCCCAATGGGCATCGGGCATGGCATAAGAATACTTCACGATGCCGGGCAAGGTGGCAACGTTAACCACCTGTTCGTAGACTTTATGATCCATGGCTTCAATCAGTGGCTGATCGGCGTAAATAATGCCGGGCACACGCATCTCGCCCTGCTGCGGAATTTCCCAGGTGTTTTCATCGCGCCGGGTAAATAAACTGGTATCCATCGTCATATGTCCGTTTGTGTTGAAACCAGGAAAGCTCTGAGCAAGTCATTCCGGCTGATGACCACTACTGTCCGGAATAACCAAAGAGCCGTTAATCAGGGTTTGCTTGTAATTCGTGACTCATACATCGATAACGCACTGGGCAACCCAGGTTTTGTCGGGATTTTGGTAGACTTTCAGCTCAGTAAACGTGGCGCCTTTTACTTCCACCGCCGGTTGGTGTTTGACGGCATCGGCGGATTCGCCACATACTTTGGCTGTCAGGCAATGGCCGTCGATACTGACGTCAAATGTGGCGAACAACATGTTTTGCCTCGCCATGTGGTAAACCAGTTCGTTGAGCCAGTCCACCAGTAGAACCTCGCGGTCAGGCGCTTCGCACGAAACGTCCAGGCATTTTTCGGGTTCTATTTTACTGATCTCGGTAATCGTACCGGACATCGCCAACGCCGCCTGTTCAAACGCCTCAGCCATCGTAGCGCCGAAGCCCCTGACGCCAATATCCGCTTCGTGTTCGAAATGTTCCCAGCCAGGAATCATCATATGCAATCGTATTTAACTGGTTAGTTCACATGACCTACCCTGACCAATGGCACAAACGCCACCGCCAGAATATCATGGCTAGTAACATTGCCAGTTTCATCCTTACGTAATTGAATGAGTTGTTGCGGGCCATATACCGGCCCCACCGGAACAATCAAATTGGCGCCCGGTTTCAGCTGCTCGACCAACTGCAGAGGAATTTCATCCGCCGCCGCCGTCACCATGATGCCATCGTAAGGCGCATGTTCCGGCCAGCCTTCATGGCCGTCCCCCAGCCGGCATTCAATGTTGTGGTAACCGAGTCGTTCAAATTTTTGTTGCGCCGACTCCATCAATTCCGGAATCACTTCCATGGTATAGACCTGTTTGACAATGGTCGCCAGGATGGCGGCCTGATAACCGGAACCGGTGCCCACCTCCAAAACGACGCTGTCCTTATCAACATCCAGCATATCCGTCATCAACGCCACAATATAGGGTTGCGATATGGTTTGCCCATGACCAATGGACAAGGGGCCGTTAATGTAGGCCAGTAATTGCTGGTTGGACGGCACAAACTCGTGGCGTGGCACACTTTCCATGGCGGCCATGACACGCTCATTAAGCTTGTCCTTGCCGATGTAATGACGCGTAAAACGCACTTCGTTGATAATTTCACGGATCATGTTTTTACAGCGCTTTTTGGTGTCCATGGCAACAACCTTGTCAGGTGCCTTCCTGCCAACTCGACAAATACTTTTGCTGCTGATCGGTCAAGGTATCAATCGCAATACCCAGGGCCTGTAATTTCAGTTGCGCCACCTCCCGGTCAATGGCTTGCGGCACCGTATGGACCTGGTGATCCAGTTGCTTACCATTTTCCCGCAGATAGACCACGGCAAGCGCCTGATTGGCAAAACTCATATCCATTACCGCCGCCGGGTGACCTTCGGCGGCGGACAAATTCACCAACCGTCCTTCCGCCAGCAAACGCAACTTGCGGCCGTCGGGCATCCGGTATTCGTCCACGTATTCGCGGCGCCGTTGTTTCTCATTGGCCATGGCCTCCAGCGCCGGGATATTGATTTCCACATTAAAGTGACCGGAGTTGGCCATCACACAGCCGTCTTTCATCACTTCCATATGGCGGGCGTCGATAACGTGTTTGTCGCCGGTGGCAGTCACTATGAAATCGGAAATCCTCGCCGCTTCCACCAACGGCATTACACGAAAACCGTCCATGGCTGCCTCCAGTGCGCGCAGCGGATCGACTTCGGTAACAACAACCTGCGCGCCATGACCTTTGGCGCGCATGGCGATACCCCGTCCGCACCAGCCATAACCGGCAACGGTAAATACCTTGCCGGCGATCAAAATATTGGTGGCCCGAATCACGCCATCCAGCGTGCTTTGCCCCGTGCCATAACGGTTGTCAAACAGGTGCTTGGTCATGGCGTCATTGACGGCAACCATGGGAAAGCGCAACGCGTTGTCCGCCGCCATGGCTCGCAGCCGGATCACGCCAGTGGTGGTCTCCTCGGTGCCTCCCAGCATATCGGCCAACAAATCAGTGCGCGTTTTATGCATTTCACTCACCAGGTCGGCACCATCATCCAGCGTTATCTGAGGCCGGTGCTCCAACGCTGAACGTATGTGTTGATAGTATCGTTCGGTATCCTCCCCTTTAATGGCAAATACCGGTACATCAAAATCCTTCACCAGTGACGCCGCAACATCATCCTGGGTACTCAATGGGTTACTGGCGCACAATACCAGGTCAGCACCGCCGGTTTTCAGTACCCGGGCCAGGTTGGCGGTTTCGGTGGTGATATGCAGGCAACCGGACACGCGAATACCTTGTAACGGCTTCTGGTCACTGAAGCGTTGCAATAATTGCCGGATTACCGGCATCTCCTGTAACGCCCATTCAATACGGTCGAGGCCCTGGCCTGCCAGTTCGATGTTTTTAATGTCAAACGCCTCTGCGGTCATTATTTTCTCTCGGTTATTTATTCCCATTGATTACGATAAACGTTCTGGCCCTGAACCGACATTGATAGGTATCAAGGAATTCGGTAACAGCTTTTGGTTAAATTTGAACTAGTTAGTCAGTTTTCGTGATCCGTTCACATACCGGTCTGAAAAAACGACATGTCGGTGCCACGTATGCCAATGATTAATATTATTTTAATCGGCGTAATGATTACTATTGTTGCCTTGCCGGCCGATGCCCTGGCAGAGGACAAATATGCGGAAAAACGACAAGAAATGGTCCAGGAAATCAGTCGGGATGTGCAACAAACCAGTTTATATCTGGACAAGGAAGCACTGGACCCGCGAGTAATGGATGCCATGGCGACAGTACCCCGCCATGATTTTGTACCCTGGGCGCAAAAGCGCTATGCCTACCAAAACCGGCCCTTGCCCATAGGTCATGGACAAACCATATCCCAGCCCTACATCGTGGCAATCATGACAGACTTGATTAAACCCCAACCGGGAGACCGTGTGCTGGAAATCGGCACCGGCTCCGGATACCAGGCTGCCATCCTTGCCACCCTGGTCAAGGAAGTTTATACCATTGAAATCATCAAGGCTCTGGGTGAACAAGCCGCGGCACGCTTCAAGGAACTGCACTACAACAACGTGCATGCACGAATCGGTGACGGCTACTATGGATGGGAAGAAGCAGCCCCTTTTGACAGCATCGTGGTAACCGCCGCCGCCAGCCATGTACCGCCGCCGTTGATCCAACAGCTTAAACCCGGTGGCCGTATGATCATCCCCGTGGGCAGCACATTCCTGGTGCAACAACTGGTCGTCGTGGAAAAACACCGGGACGGTACCGTAACATCCCGGCAAATACTACCGGTAAGATTCGTGCCGCTGACCGGTGGCCACTAATCAAGCGCCTTAGCCCAAGGTTAACAGCCAGTCGATAAACAATACATTCGCTGATAATGAACAATGCCGCCAGAGACAATCTCCCCCTGTTAAGCATTGCGTTCATTTCCGCCCTGGCGCTAAGTTACGAAACCCTGTTAACCCGTTTGTTTGCCATTATTCAATGGCACCATTTCGCCTACATGATTATCAGCTTTGCGTTACTGGGTTATGGGGTCAGTGGTACATTTCTGTCCCTGTTTCGCCAGGCGCTACTCAAGCGCTATAAAACAGCTTTTATTATAAACACAATACTGTTTAGCATATCATTGCTGATCTGTTTTCTGTTGGCACAGCATATTCCGTTTAACGCGCAGGAAATTCTTTGGGACCGGCAACAAATAGGCTGGCTGTTCGCGATTTATTTATTATTAATGATACCGTTTTTCTTTGTCGCCAATGCCATTGCCCTGATCATGATGGCAAAGGGCGAAAGCATTTCTCGCATTTATGCCGCGGACATGGTCGGCGCAGGCGCCGGCAGTGCGCTAATCATCCTTTTGTTGTTCTACGTCATGCCCGGGCACCTGCTGCAGGTTTTATCCGTCCTTGCGGTAGCGACAACCGTTATTGCCTGCCTGGAACTGCGGTATAAACAGCGCCTCGTGTTTATTGTTAGCGGTACACTTTTACTAGCCGTATCGTTATTGCCCACCCAGTGGACGAACCTGGAGTTGTCACCCTACAAAAGCCTGCCGCAATTGTTGCGTATCGACGGTACGCGCATCGTGGAAACCCGTTCCAGCCCACTGGGCCTGATCAATGTAGTGGCGAGCACTATCACGCCATTGCGTTATGCACCGGGATTGAGCCTGCAAGCCACAACCGAGCCCCCTTCCCAGTTGGCGGTGTTTACCGACGCGGACAACATGACAGTGATTAACAAAGTCAATGACAACGCTAAGACGCCGGAATACCTTCAATACCAGACATCCGCGGCACCATACCAGTTACGGGATGCTAACCGGGTTCTTATACTCGGAGCGGGCACCGGTAACGACATCCTGCAAGCGGCGGGATACAAAATAGATACTATCGACGCCGTGGAACTCAATCCGCAAATGGTTGCGTTAGTCAAAAATGACCATGCAGAATATGCTGGTCATTTATACCAGAGGCCCAACGTTCATGTGCACATTGCCGAAGCCCGTGGCTTTGTCAGCCGAAGCAAACAGCCCTATGACGTGATCCAGATCGCCCTGCTGGACACCTTTGGAGCGTCTTCCGCCGGCTTATACGCTTTAAATGAGAATTATTTATACACCGTCGAGGCATTCAAGGAATATATTAGCCACCTGAAGGCCAACGGCGTTTTGTCCATCACGCGCTGGGTAAAGCTCCCGCCCCGGGACAACTTAAAAATGTTTGCCACGGCGGTGACGGCGTTACGTCAGCTTGGGTACCATGAACCGGAAAAACAGCTAATACTGGTCCGCAGCTGGCAAACCGCCACGTTACTCGTTAAACCGTCGGCTTTCTCTCACCAGGACATTGAAAACATCCAGCGTTTTTGCGAAAAACTGGGGTTTGATACAGCATACTTTCCCGGTATAAAGGCGTCACAAACCAACCGTTTCAACCAACTCAGGGTACCGTATTTTTATAACGCTGCGATAGCATTGCTTGGCAATAACGCCAATACTTTTTATGACCAATACAAATTCAACATCACCCCAGCCACTGACAATCGCCCTTATTTTTTCAATTTCTTCAAGTGGAAACTGTTAAACGACATACTGAAACTTAAAGATCAGGGCGGAATGCCGCTGGTGGAATGGGGATATATCATCATGATCGCCGCGTTGGTGCAGGCGGTGATCGCCAGTACCTTATTAATTGTCTTTCCACTATTGTTAAAAAAGGAGACTCGCCTACCGGTGGACAAAACCACACTGCTTTGCTTGCTCTATTTTGGCAGCCTGGGGCTGGCGTTTCTGTTTATTGAAATTGCTTTCATGCAAAAATTTATTCTGTTTTTACATCACCCGGTTTACTCGATTGCGGTGACACTTACCGCATTTTTGGTATTTGCCGGCGTTGGCAGCCACTATTCCGGCTACCTGCGCGGTAAATTTGGTTATCGGTTTACCGTAAAACTGGCCGTGGCTTTCATTGTGGCGCTGGGCTCCCTTTACAGCGTGGCGCTGCATACGCTGTTTGAATGGCTGTTGCCCTTTTCCACGGCCGCCAAAATAACCGTGACAATCATCGCTATTGCACCGTTGGCGTTGTTTATGGGGATGCCTTTCCCGCTGGCGCTACACTATCTTAGTGAAAAATCACCCGCGCTGGTTCCCTGGGTGTGGGGTGTTAACGGCTGCGCGTCAGTGATCAGTGCCGTGCTGGCCATGGTATTGGCCGTTCACTTTGGTTTTAATGTTGTTATATTGATAGCGTTATTGCTATATGTGGCCGCCGTTTTGCTATTTCTGCGACTAAGGTCCGTGGTCAATGTGGCGTCTTTTTCGACGCTCAATGGATTCCACTAATTGTAACAACTAGCCGGTTCAAAACTTGCGCCGATACCATGACCCAACATAAAAAGTGGCATATCGAATAACCGTATCCAACGAATCACGGTTTAACAGAATTAAGGTTCAACCATGACAACAGAAGACCAAGATTATTACCAAACCCTGGGCGTACCGCGCGACGCCGACGAAGATACCATCAAGAAGGCCTACCATAAACTCGCGCATAAATGGCACCCTGACAGAAACAAGTCGCTGGAAGCGGAAGAGAAATTCAAACAAATTGCCAAGGCCTACGCGATTTTAAAAGACCCCAAAAAACGCGCCCGCTACGACGCGGGGGGCTTTGAAGGGGTCGCCCACTACACGCCGGAAGATTTATTCGGCGGCCTGGATCTCGGTGATATTTTCAGTCACATAGATTTCGGCTTCGGCGGCGGCGGTATATTTGACAGCATATTCGGCAGGCGCCAGACACGACCCCTGCACGGTCAGGATTTACGCGTCACTATCCACGTGCCGCTGAAACTGGTCAACGACGGCGGCAAACAAACCGTGCGCATCAGTCACCCGTCAACCTGTTCCCGGTGCCATGGCTATGGCACTAAATCCGGCAAACCGGCGCCCCCGTGTTCCGCGTGCAAGGGAACAGGAAAACAGGTGAAGGTGCACAAGGAAAAACGCGATACCCGCGATGTGCAGATTCAACAGATTACGGTTTGCCCCGTTTGCCATGGCAAAGGCACCATCATCGAGGACCCCTGCCCGCAATGCGGCGGCTACGGGCAAATAGAACAGGAAGAAAAAATTAAAATTCACATACCGCACGGCATTGAAGAAGGCTCAGTGCTGCGAGTCGCCGGTCATGGCCTGCCCGGCGACAAACCCGGCATACCCCAGGGTGATTTATATGTTACCGTGTACAGTGAACCGGATGCCCGTTTCCAGCGCCAGGGCGCCGACTTATGGCACACCGTCACCCTGGACGTAACCGACGCGGTTTTGGGCACCAAGATCAAAGTGCCAACCCTGGGCAAAGACCTAAAAATCACCATACCCGCCGGTTCCCAACCCGACGATGTGCTTAAGTTACACGGCAAAGGCCTGCCACGACACGAGGGGAACGGCTATGGCGACATCGTATTAAGAATACAGGTTTCCATACCCGAACATTTAACCGAACAGCAAAAAAAACTTTTTGAGCAATTGCGGTCGATTTCGTAACCGGCAGCCATCGTCCAGCATCACATTATCCAATTACCCAGTCCGCCATTAAACATACCAAAAACCTGCAAATACTTTACGGTTTTTCCGCTTCGAAGTCAGGCAACGATTATCACGGGCCGGAACTTTCGTAAACTTCATCCATCATACTGTCGTGAAAAGGTTGTGGAATACGCCGCCGGATTCTGATTGTGAACACAATCAGAACTTTGAATTGCCGGGACTTGAAGTTTTTGTGACAAGCCCTATTTGAAACGGCAATGTCACACAACAAGGGTAAAGTAAGTTTTTGTACTAACTTAACGGAGGTTATGCTTATGCAAAACACTTATGCTACTTATCACAATCTCGGCTATATTGATCGCGCACTGCGTATTGGCGTCGGCGCAGTTGCCATACTGTCAGTACTGGCTGTCCAGGAACCCGGCACGACACTGGGATGGCTGGGATTGATACCGCTACTGGCCGTCTATCCGATACTGACCGGATTGATTGCTTTTGATCCCGTCTACGCATGGGTGGGCATTGATACCAGTCGGTCATCGGTCATTTCCGACCGCAATTTTAACCGGCTGCTAGGCGTTGTGACTGGACAGGCGGAATCCAATCACGGACAAAATGTGCCACTGTCCAGCCAAAATAACACGACGCGACGCAAAGTGGCCTGACACGACTAAGGCATCCCAGGATGCCATACAACCAGCTCGCGTGCTGATACCCTCTCCACGGCCCTGTCTCACTGCCGTGGGGTGGAAATCATTTGCGGGATTCAACCAATTGATCGACGAGAAAATCAATAAACAGCCGTATGTTTAGCGATGGTTTACGGGTGGATGGATAGATGGCATAAATACCGACCTCCGGTTGCTCGTATTCTTCCAGCAGCCGGACAATACTCTTGCGTTGAAAACCTTCCAAAACAAAATGCGGTTGCACAGCAATACCCAAACCCGCCTGTGCCGCTTTGTAAAGTGGCACGCCGTTCTCGGCACTGAAATTACCCGTAACGTGCACCACTTCCCTGCCCTTCGGCCCTTGAAATTCCCACGTATTGGGTACACCGCCCATGTACCGGTACAACAGACAATTATGCTGCTGCAAGTCCTGCGGCGTTTTTGGTGTACCATGCTTTTTTAAATAATTTTTATGCGCGAACACACATAACCGGGTGCTGGCAATTTTGCGCGCTTTTAAACTGGAGTCCTTCAGACTGCCAATACGGATGACGATATCAAAACCCCCTTCAATGACATCCACAAACTGGTCCGACAGACTGAGATTAATATTGATGTCCGGATACTGCTTTAGAAACTTCGAGATTATGTCGGGCAATACAATTTGCCCATAGGTCACCGGCGCGTTAATGGTTAAGTTACCTTTGGGTTGTTGGCGAATTTCGCTGACAACGGATTCGGCTTCATGGATGGTATTTTCAATTTGCAGGCAGTATTGATAGTATGTTCGACCTGCTTCGGTAAGTTCCACGCGCCGGGTGGTGCGATTAACCAGCTGTACGCCGAGGTAATCTTCAAGCCGGCTAATACGCTTACTTACCAGTGAACGGGACAACTGAAAATAGTCGGCAACGGCGGTAAAGCTTTTCAGTTCAACCAGCCTGCTGAATAGTAACATGTCATCGATGTGACCGTTGTGAGACGTCATGTTGCTTAACTCATGTAAATTTTTCTATCAAATTGCGCGGCATGAAATACCTGGGGAATGTTGGTAACCGCAATGTGTGTAAATATAAATTAGCTAAATTATGGAAACAATATTTTTCCATTATGCATGGTTACAAACAGATTAGAAAACAGCTATGCTTGGTCCTAGACTGCCCGTCAAAGGATTGATCAATGAATGACCTGCTCGTAAATCCCGCTGTGCAATCCGGCTTTATTCCGCTGGTGGTGGCATTGATTTGTGTCTTTATATTAAAACGCGCCGGTTGGTACTGGTCGGGCCTGGCCTTTGCCATCGCTTATTTCACATCGGTTTACTTTACCGTTGGCCTGCAGCTCACGCCTCTTACCAGTACACGCAAGACCTTAATATTGGCGATCGCCGCCATCGTGCTGGGTCTGGTGCTGGATGTCGTTATAAATGTTGCCAGGCAAAAACCCCGAGTTGTGTTTGGCGCATTGTTCGCGGCCGGTGCCTGCGCCGTCATCTGGGTGGTGTGGCCGGTGGCATCACGGCAGGAAGGCGCCGAACTTTGGTTAACGTTATTGCCATCGATGCTTTATGCCGGCTGGATAACGGCAGGCACGCAAACACTTCACGACAAATCCGATGAAGGAGCGATGGTCGCGTTGGCGCAGGGTCTGGGCACGGGAATCAGCGCTTTACTGGGAGCTTCCGCTTTATTGGGCCAACTGGGTATCGCGATCGGCGCGATTGCCGGTGCCTATCTGATAATGCTGGTCTTCAACCAGGAAGTAAAACTCGGCAGCAACTTCACCCTGCCCATTGGTTTACTGAATGGTTTAATCGGTGTCGGTGCGGTGTTGTACGCCAGTCTACCCTGGTACACCCTGCTACCCCTGGTTTTGATTCCGGCAACCATTTATATTCCGGTAACCAGTGAACGATCCAAATTCTTTAAACTCTTAATGTTGGCGTTACTAACGCTGCCGTTAACAATTATTGCCATCGTGATCGCCTGGAGTACAACCGGCAACAGCGAAGGTTTATATTGATTTTTACACTAACTATACATACAACATCATGCACAAAAGAGGAGAACAATCTATGCGTAAATTGACCGTTACTACGGCATTAATGGCTTTATCTTTTATGGCAACCAGCGTATTTGCCGCATCCTATACCATTGATCCGGCTCATACCTTCCCCCGGTTTAAAATAAACCATCTGGGTTTTTCCACCATGATGGGGCAATTTAATTCCACCAAGGGTACGTTGACATACGACCAGGACAAGGGTACAGGTTCGGTGGACATCTCCATTGACGCCAATTCCATTTTCACCGCCCATGAAAAACGCGATAAGCACCTGCGTTCACCGGACTTTTTGAACACCGCCGAATTTCCTGACATTACCTACAAATCCACCAAAGCAAACATCAAAAACGGCAAAGGCACGGTAGAAGGCAAGCTGACCATGAAAGGCGTTACCAAGCCCGTCACGCTGACCGTAACCAGCATGAAATGCGGCGCAAACCCGTTTAACAAAAAGCCGACGTGCGGATTTGACGCTACCGCCAAAATCAAGCGTTCCGACTTTGGCGTCAAGTACGGCTTGCCCGCGATCAGTGATGAAATGGAACTGCTCATCGAAGTTGAAGCTGTAAAGAACTAGTTTAGTTACCCCTCACAATTACACCGGTGCCGTTATCACTCTATCGCGAGTGATAACGGCCAGCGTTTCTTTTCAAACCACCAATCATGCAAGGATATCAGCCATGGGCAAGCAAACACTGGAGCTGAACGACGCACTGTATCATTACCTGTTGTCCGTATCGCTGCGTGATAATCCAGTACAGCAAAAGTTGCGCGAGGCAACCGACAATATGGAATCGCGGATGATGCAGGTATCCGCGGACCAGGCCCAGTTTATGGCGTTAATGCTGAAGCTGATTAACGCCCGACGAGTACTGGAGATCGGCACGTTTACCGGTTATAGCGCGCTGGTCATGGCCGAAGCGTTGCCGGGCGATGGGGAAATAGTCGCCTGTGATAAAAATGAAGAATGGACCAAGATGGCAATAGACTACTGGCGCCAGGCAGGGGTGGACCATAAAATCACCTTGCGGTTGGCTCCGGCACTGGACACCTTAAAACAACTGGTGGACGACGCCCAACAAAACAGCTTTGATGCAGCATTTATTGACGCTGACAAAACCAATATACTCAATTATTACGAATATTGCCTGACACTATTGCGCCCTGGTGGACTGATTATGATCGACAACGTGCTGTGGGGTGGTAGTGTCGCGGATCCAGCCAAGCAGGATGACGACACTAACGCCATTCGGGAGGCCAACGCTTTCGTGTTTGAGGACGAACGGGTAGACGTGAGTCTGGTGCCCATTGGTGACGGATTAACGTTGGCCAGAAAAAAATAAGTTATCGCGCAATAGCTCGAATACAACGAAAGCCTGCAATGCCGGCAGGAAACGCCGGATCAATACTCCTTATTTCAAGCATACGCTCGGCAGTTAACCGGCATATCGACATCGTATCCAATCTGATCGCCTGCTGGGCAGGCTCCTACACACGAAAAGCCGCAATGGTAAATTCCGGTGTTGGCGCCAGCGGTGCCCACGATAATGCGTTGCGAATATAACCCACCTTTTACAGCCAACTGAGGCAACGCGATGGTATGATGATTTATTGATCCGGTTGCTGTTCGCGTTTCAGAGCAAAACGGTAGCCCCGCCCGCGCAGGGTTTCGATGGGCTTCAGGGTATCATCGGGATCCAGTTTTTTACGCAACCTGCCCACGAACACTTCGATCACGTTGCTGTCGCGGTCAAAATCCTGGTCGTAAATATGATCGGTTAATGTTGCCTTGGAAACCACTTCGCCGGAGTGCAGCATCAGGTATTCCAGCACTTTATATTCGAAGGCGGTGAGTTCCAACGGCTCTGAGTTGACGGTGACCTGCTGACTCGACTGATTCAGTGTTACCGGCCCGCAAGTGATTTCCGACTGCGTCCAGCCGGCGGCACGGCGCATCAGCGCTTTGAGTCTGGCCAGCAATTCCTCAACGTGAAAAGGTTTTACCAGGTAATCGTCGCCCCCCGCTTCCAGCCCTTCCACCTTATCCTGCCAGCGGCTGCGCGCGGTCAATATGAGGATAGGGAATGTCTTGTCTTCGTTGCGCAGTCTTTTGATCAGTTCAATGCCTGATATGCCCGGCAGGCCCAGGTCTATCACCGCTACATCAATGGGATATTCACGTCCAATATAAAGGCCTTCATCGCCATCGGCGGCTACATCCACGGCATAACCTTCTTCCTTTAACCGTTCCATTAACTGGTTTCGAAGTGCAGTTTCATCTTCGACTACGAGAACTCGCATAGTGTTTTTCCGTTGTGTTGCTGAGGCTTAATCACTGATCTTGTATCGCCGCCCGATCGGCGAAACAGGCCCAGGTGAAAGCCTACTGTAGGGCAGACACTTGGACAAATGCAAATAAAAAGCCACTGTCAATTGACAGTGGCTTCGTTATGGATAGTCGGACCCTGATATTATTTTTAGTAATGGAGGCTATTCGTTGGCTTTCTTATGGAAATTGCCGCCACCTCGATTACAGACACCGCCTGGACTACAGCGACAGTACAAAATCCACCAGTTTTTCGATATTCTCATCTGAAACACGCGGTGAATACGGCGGCATTGGCGCACCACCGGTTACCTTGGTCCAGTTACCTTTTCCACCGGTTTTGACTTTTTTCACCAAGCGCGCTTTGGCGCCGGCGTCACCTTTGTATTTGGCGGCAACGTCCTTCCATGCGGGACCAACAACTTTCTTTTCAACGCTGTGGCAAGCCAGACATCCGCTCTTTTTGGCCAGTTCAAGATCGGCAAAGGCAGAACCCGATAATACGAGCATGGCAATACCGGAAATCACTGCAACTGATTTCATAGGACCTCCTAAATTTAGCAAGTGCAGTATTCAAACTACCCTTCGCTGGCTGAACGAATGCTGAACAATGCACGGTATTTGTGCACACTTGCGGCTTCGTTTACTAAAATTGTGGCCGGAAATAATAGTGGTGGGAAATAGTGGTGGGAACAAAATTCGATTATGTCGGTACCTGATGCGGTTATCATTGGCGGTCGCTGCCAGACACGGAAACATTAACCACCAATTTCAATGCCGGCAACGCTGTTGATCCGTTGCCGGCATGAATGGGAAGGAATTGATCAGGGACTGACGGAGCTGTCGCGCTGATCCTTGAAGTGAGTGACATCGTTCTGGCTGGACATGGAGACTTCTCCCTGATGCACGGCACCTTCGGCGATGGCCAGGGATTTCGCCCTGATGGTTCCCTTAATACGTGCCGTTGAAAGAACTTCCAGTTTTTCCTCGGCCGTGACCTCGCCTTCCACTTCACCGGCAATCACGATAGTGGCGGCCTTGACGTTACCCAGCCAACGGCCGGTTTCGCCGATCACCAGGGTCCCATCCAGCTGACAGTCGCCCTCGACTTCCCCGAGGATGATGGAATGTCCCTTACCACCGATATTTCCCGATATTTTGGTGCCTTCGCCGACGCTGGTGGCAAATCCTTCCACCGCATCAAGCGTGCGGCGTCCTTTGCGTTGACCGACGTTAATTTTAGGTTCTCTCATGGCTTAAACCTTCTTCCTGGCTTTACAACGTTATGATAAATAACCTTGCGCTCTGATATGCACAGCGCATTCCATTTACCGGCAAAGGGCAACCAATACCGGACAAAACCGGCGGTAAATGATGTGCTTATACAGCCCGGTTATTGTGAAAAACGTTGAAATACAAGGCAGGCATTGGTGCCACCGAAGCCGAAACTGTTGGACATTACCGAGTTCAGGTTCGCATGGTCCTTGCGCTGGCGCGCGATCGGCATTCCGTCTGCCGCAGGGTCGAGGTGTTCGATGTTGACTGATTCACAAACGAAATCCTGTTCCAACATCAACAACGAGTAAATAGCTTCATTGACGCCGGCGGCACCCAAAGCATGTCCCGTCAGGGACTTGGTAGAGCTAATCGCGGGTATTTCACTACCAAATACTTCGGTTATTGCCTCAAGTTCTTTAATATCTCCCACCGGTGTGCTGGTTCCGTGAGCATTAATATAATCGATGGGCACGTTGGCGGTTTCCATGGCCTGTT
The DNA here is from genome assembly GCA_050116575.1 of Gammaproteobacteria bacterium. Classification (GTDB taxonomy): domain Bacteria; phylum Pseudomonadota; class Gammaproteobacteria; order SZUA-152; family SZUA-152; genus JAKEGK01. The sequence continues at coordinate 20,124 of JASFOJ010000011.1, forward strand.
TCATACAACGCGCTGCACCTTCCCCGGACGGCTGCACCATATCAAAACCGTCGGATGTTGCTCCGTAACCTGTTAATTCTGCGTAAATTTTAGCTCCCCTGGCGATGGCGTGTTCCAGTTCCTCCAGCACCAGCATGCCGCCGCCACCGGAAATGACGAATCCGTCGCGATCGGCGTCATAGGCCCGGGAGGCCTTCTGGGGAGTCTCGTTATACTTGGAGGAAAGGGCACCCATGGCGTCAAACAGCACGGACATGGTCCAGTGCAGCTCTTCCCCGCCGCCGGCGAAGACCATGTCCTGCTTGCCCATCTGGATCAACTCGGCGGCGTTGCCAATACAATGAGCACTGGTGGAACAGGCGGAACTGATGGAATAACTGGTGCCCCTGATTTTGAAGGGAGTCGACAGACAGGCGGAGGTGGTGCTGCCCATGGTGCGCGGTACCATATAGGGACCGACTTTCTTGGCTCCCTTGCTGCGCAGCAGGTCGGCGGCAATCACCGTGTTCTCGGTGGACGCCCCGCCGGAACCGGTAATCAAACCGGTACGGGGATTGGAAATATGTTGTTCGGTCAACCCCGCGTCGTCGATCGCCTGCTGCATGGCGATATAACTATAAGCGGCGGCGTCGCCCATAAAACGGCGGATTTTGCGATCGATCAGTGACGCCACATCGATGTTCAGCGGCCCGTACACGTGGCTGCGAAAACCCAAATCAGCGTATTCCTCGCTGAATGCCAGCCCCGATTTGCCCTGCTTTAAGGATTCGGTGACTTCGGACTTGTTATTCCCAATACTGGATACAATGCCCAGACCAGTGACCACGACACGACGCTTCAACGTAATATCCCTTTTCTACCTTGTTTGAATCAGACCAGTTAGACTAGAAGTTTTCTGTTGAGGTAAACAAACCGACACGAAGGTCGTTGGCCGTATAAATTTCGCGGCCGTCCACTTCCATCACGGCATCGCCGATGCCCATCACCAGACGGCGCATGATAACGCGCTTCATATTAACCCGGTAACGTACCAATTTATTTTTTGGTGTTACCTGGCCGGTGAATTTCACTTCCCCGGCACCCAACGCACGTCCCCTGCCCGGCCCGCCCATCCATCCAAGATAAAACCCGACCAACTGCCACATGGCATCAACACCAAGACAGCCCGGCATCACCGAATCGCCATGAAAATGGCATTCGAAAAACCACAGGTCAGGCGTAACGTCCAGTTCCGCGACAATTTCACCCTTACTAAATTTACCGCCGTCTTCGTTGATATTGACGATCCGGTCAAACATAAGCATGGGCGGCAAAGGCAGCTGGGCATTACCCGCGCCAAATAATTCCCCATACCCGCAACGAAGCAGGTCGTCGCGGTCATAGCTGGATTTCTTTTCCATGCAACCTTAACACACTGAAAATCAAAGTGACTATTGTTATAATTGGCTATTTATTAACCATTTTTTCATCGCTAACGGACACCGCCAACTGACGAAAAATAGAACGCGTTACAGTACCACAATCCAGATACCATTGTGAACGCGCAAGTACACACCATGAACGCGTAAATGAGCGCCGCAGTTATTTAACCGCTTTAACGGGGTGGCTCGCAGGATCCCCGGGATCGGTTCCCGCTGTGACCTCCTCCCCGTCCCAGTAGCTGTCACCATCGGTGTCCACCAGCTTGGGATCCGTGAAATAGTGTTCTATCTCCTCCCGGTCGTTTAATCCGTCAAAATCCGTGTCCACGCGCTGGGGATCAGTACCCTGCTGTTGCTCCTGCACATTGGACAAGCCATCGTGATCCAGATCCTGTGATACCGGTTTACTGTCGGAATCGGTAGGATCACTGTCATTGATTGCCTCCACCCCATCCAGGAAACCATCACCGTCGGTATCGGCAATACGTGGGTCGGTAAAGTACTCTTCCACTTCCAATCCGTCGTTCAGGCCGTCGGTATCGGTATCCGGCAGATGCATATCCGTTTTGTAAATGGTGGTTTCTTCCATATCACTGATGCCATCGTGGTCGGCATCACCGGCCAACGCCGCAGCGCCGATTGCCAGCATTGCGACTGCCATAACCACCACACCCGTTGTGGATCGCCTCATTCTCATCTGGATTATAACCGCTGTGAACGTCAGTTCCGTTGCCGGTTCTACTGCGCTTTTTTCCGGGATACTTTCATCACGTTGCGTAAATGCTCAATTTTGGTCAACGCGATACTCAATTGATCAGCATTGGCGACTTCGATGGTAAAGTTCAGTTGTGCCTCGTAGGTCTTCTTGTCGGTGGCTGTATTCACGTTCAATACATTCAGGTGACTATTGGTAAATATAGTCGATATGTCATGCAGTAAACCCTGCCGGTCAAAGGCGTGCACAATGATATCCACCGGATAGGTCTTTTTGTTACTGGCCTGTCCCCAGCTCACGTCTATCACACGCTCGCGCTCGCTGCTTTGCAGGCGCAATAGATTGGGGCAGTCCTTGCGGTGGATGGTAACACCACGGCCCCGGGTGATGTAACCGGCTATACCGTCAAAGGGTACCGGTTTGCAGCAACGGGCGGTATGGGTCATCAGATCGCCCACCCCCATAATGCGCACGTCATCCGGATAATGTTTGCTTTTGCGCTGCTGAAACGGATGGACACTGGTGAATTGGGTGGCACCGGAATCCCGGGCGGGAAAGATGAGCTCATTCACCGCACTGGCCACCTGGTTGGGCGTAATATCACTGTGCCCCAGTGCTGCCAGGAATTCTTCCACTTTCTGAAAATTTAACCGCTCGGCAATCTGCTCGTACTGGATATCGGCAATACCCAGCCGTTGCAGTTCGCGGTCCAGCATGGCCCGCCCTTCTGTAACGTTGCGTTCATAGTCCTGTTGCTTGAACCAGACCCTGACCTTGGCCCGGGCGCGGGAACTTTTTAAATAGCCCAGATGCGGGTTCAGCCAGTCGCGGCTGGGATGGCTGTGCTTGGATGTCAGGATTTCGATTTGCTGGCCATTTTGCAATTCGTAACCGATAGGAATGATCCGACCGTCAGCTTTGGCGCCCCGGAAATGATGCCCGACTTCGGTATGCACGTGATAGGCGAAGTCCAGCGGCGTCGCTCCCTTGGGCAGATCAATGACCTTGCCCTTGGGTGTCAGCACGTAGACGCGGTCCTCGAAGATTTCCGCCTTGAACTGTTCAATCAGGTCCACGGCATCCTCGTCTTTTAGTTCCAGCAATTGACGCAACCAGCTGATTTTTTCCCTGAACTTGGCGTCCTGTTTGCCGCCTTCCTTGTAACCCCAGTGGGAGGCAACACCGTATTCGGCATGCTCGTGCATGTCGAAGGTGCGAATCTGAACCTCCAGGGTTTTGTTATCGGGCCCGATCACTGCAGTGTGCAGGGATTGGTAGTTGTTTTCCTTGGGCGTGGCAATGTAGTCGTCGAACTCACTGGGAATGGGACGCCACTTGTTATGCACGATACCCAGCACGGCATAGCAATCGGCGACATTCTCAACCAGCACGCGCGTGGCGCGCACGTCAAACAACTCGTCGAAGCCAACGTTCTTGGACTGCATTTTGCGCCAGATACTGTATATGTGCTTGGGTCTGCCCGTCACTTCGCCCTTGATTCCGGCGCTTTGCAGGTCTTTGCGCAGCTCTTCTGTGACCCGGGCAATGTACTGTTCTCGATCGATGCGCCGTTCATCCAGCATGCCGGCAATATGTTTATACGTATCCGGTTCCAGATAGCGAAAACTCAGGTCTTCCATTTCCCACTTGATTTGCCAGATGCCCAGGCGGCTGGCCAAGGGGGCAAAAATATCCTTGGTTTCCTTGGCGATCTGCTTGCGAATATCTTCCGCCAGGTATTTGAGCTTGCGCATGGTATACAGGCGTTCGGCGATTTTGATTAAAACCACGCGAATGTCTTCGGCCAGCGCCAATAATAACTTGCGGACGCGCTCTACGCTTTTTTTGTCCTGCCGCTCTTGCGCATGGTGCACCTGGTAGGCGTCAAGTATGCGCATCTTATTAATGCCAGTGACCAAATGCAGCACGTCTTCGCCGAAATCTGTCTCGATCTGTTCCAGGCTGAGATCCCGTGACGACAGCACGCCATGCAAAATGACCGCAACCAGGGTATTGGTGTCAACGTGATAGTCGGAGAGAATTTCAGCAACTTTAAGGGCGCGGGTATACTCGGTATCACCCAGGATATCCTGCTGGTGTTCGATGACCCCGTCCATCAGGCTATGGGCACGGCGGATTTTGGCAACATCAGCGGCCAAACGGTGGGCGCTCACGTGCTGCATCCAGGCATCAAAATCAATGCTGTCTTCGAAAACCGCCTGTGCTTTTTGTTTGCTTACAGTAACCATTGCATAGCCTTTATCGTCTCAAAATCCGCTGTTCACAGGTTGCCGGCGCCGTGTTTTGACGGGCAAACGCCGGGAATTTATGTGAAATAACGCCTAGTGTCGGATTTCATTAAGGAAAGTCAGGCAAGATTGTGGGTAAAATTATACGCCAATCCCCGCAGCCAAACCCTATTACCGGAGATTCGCCTAGCGATTGTTGATAAAGGGCGATATTATCGGGATGTTGGTTGATAAAAACAATCTATTTCAGTTACCAACCGGGTGGCAGTTTTTCATTAATGGTGATGGTTTTATTCTGTATTGTTATATAACCACCGGTACTCAGGTCCTTCAGTATACGGCTGACCATTTCCCGCGAGGCGCCTACCATGCTGGCAATATCCCGCTGGGTCAACTTCTGACGGATTTCCAGCTTATCCCCGGACGGCTCGGCCATATCCAATAAGGTACGCGCAACACGGCCATAGACATCCATTAACGCCAGGCTTTTAACATTCTGGGTAAGATGCCGCAGCCGGGCGGACAATTCGCGGATGATCCGCAAGCCCAGTTCCGGGTGCTTGGTTAAACACTCTTCAAAGGCGGATTTGGAGATAACTGCCAGGCGAGTCTCCTCCAGGGTCATCACCGAAGCCGATCGCGGGGCATCGTCCAACAGGGCCAGTTCCCCAAAATACTCTCCGGCGCCTTGAATATTGATAATGATTTCACGGCCTTCGTCATCACTTAAATAGACTTTTACCTTCCCGGATAAAATCGCGTACAGGGAATCTGAATTATCGCCTTCAGAAATGATTATGGTGTTTTTTGGATAGGTTCTGACTGCCGTGACATTTGAGATGGCCTGCAACTCGGCTTCCGAAAAGTCAGAAAATAATGACACATTACGTAACATCTATGCTTCCCTCCCACGCCGGCGTCGCGAGTGGTTGCTCCCAGCCAATCGGTAATACGCAGTCCTGACTGTATTATTACCTTCGCCGTGCCGCGCGCAATTTAGACTTATTCTAATTTTATACACTGTCTGCTGTGTGACCCTACAAATTAGATTAAAGCGTTTATACTGAATGTGAATATCTCACAAGGAACCAGTGAAACTGTCAATAGTATTCACCGTCGTTTTCGCTTTATGCTTTGTCATCGAAGTAAAAGCGGTATTTTAACTTCAGTGTTCATTAAACAAAACTATTTTATCGAAAACGGTCAACCAATTGTCACGTTAATCGTTTACTGTTTTTCAAACTGGCAATTTGAGCAGTCACTGGTCGACTATAACAGCAATAGCATCAGTCAACAACTGACCAAAATACGATCACTCCTTCGTAATGATACGTAGGTAATTATGCGAAAACGTAATATTACGAATTGCCGGCCACCCGATACGTTTGTTAAAAGATAATAGAGATAGCGTAAGCGGACAGCCCGCAAATGGCGTTGTCACTCAAACAAAAGAAGGAATTAATAAATAGAATGGGCGCTTTCGGTACTACTATGGATACTCTTTCGGCCCTGTCATCGGCCTTTACTAAAGCCACACGACATGACAGGCAGGCGGATAGTCTGCGAAATCTCGTCATTGACCTCGATGATACAGCACAGCGCGCATTTAATGAATTTGCCACTGGCATGCGCATGCTGCATAAACATTCGAGCCATAACAGCTTCAACGTCTTTGAAATCAGCAGCCAGAATTTGAAGCTTTTAAATGCCAACCTGAAAACTAACGCAGACTACCGCAAAACCGTTAGCCGGATTCGTTCACGCGCCATCGCGTCTCCCCAATGGTGCCGGATTGAGCTATTGGCCAACGACGCACTGGACGCCGGCCTGTTATATATACCCGCGGGCCAGTCGCTGATTATGGGTGACCAGGGAGCACTGACAATCCGTGATAACGCTCTGCATGCGCCTTTTGCGCTGTCGGGTGAACCTGTCCACAACCGTCGGCTTTATCTGAATCTGGCTGGCAAACCAATATTTGAATACCAGAAACCGATATCTATCCATACCATGAACCGTTATATAAGAACCTCTACTCAGCAGTCCGAATCCCGGTGTTTGCGTCATAAAGAGGCCTTTACTGAAGAACAAGGGCGCTATGAAGTACAACGGATTAATGCTGGTCAGGAAACCTGCCTGCTGCTGAACATCAATCTCCTCCAGGATTGACACAATCCCACTTTTACCGCACCAATAGCCACTGAAACTGGCATAAAGACTGAATCCATATTCGTTAAAACCACAACAGCCTGGTCGTTCAAATCGGCCCCGGTGCCAGTGTGTCACGGATGACACATGTGCGCCGGTTTCACCTCCTGATCGCCGGTGACGGCACTGGCCGCCGGCTTATAAAAATTGAACAATAAGCAGGCTTAAGAATCCATAAAAAGTAGCCCCCCTGCATTGGATTGAAAAATCCTGTAAAGTCAGCGAGGAAGGAATACGAGTTTGACCGTCATTGCCGGTCGTACCACGTAACGAATGTTGCGTTTGTAGTTGCGAGTGTATAGGGCGCTTTAGCGATGAAGGAACAATCAGCTTGAATTGGAATCATTTGACGGTCGGTATCCTCTGATTATGCAAAACAAATCCACGATTACTCACGTTGTCATTCCCCTCGGCATCCTGTTGTTGGCGATCATTATTGCCGTGACATTGGTTGTATCGCGGCCCCAGGCCACCATCCGGGACGCGGAAGAAAAATCCTGGATGGTATCCGTGGTGCAAGCCAATCCCCGGGCTATAGCCCCCCAGATTACTATTTATGGCCAGGTGGAATCCCCCCATGTCACGCGTTTGACCGCGGCGATCAACGCCGATGTCGACAGCGTCAGTATTAAGGAAGGCCAGAATGCTAAACAGGGCCAACTACTGATAACCCTTAGTGACGCTGATTATCAGTTACAGCTTAAACAGCGTGAGGCGGAACTCGCGGACATTAAGGCCCAGATCCGCAGCGAGATGGAGCGCCACCAAAGTAATAAACAGGCTTTACAGCACGAAAAAGCGTTATTGGAGTTGGCAAAGAAGGAACTTGAGCGGGCGAAATCCCTGCGCCGCGACAATCTTTCCACTCAGGCGCAAATCGACCAGGCGAAACAGCTCGTTGTCAAACAGGAACTGGCTGTCAACAACCGCTCCCAAATCGTTAACGATCACTCGGCAAAACTCAGCCAGTTAAAGGCTCGTGCTACGCGCGCTGAAGCATTGCGCGACCTGGCCGCCCTGGATGTCAATCGTGCCCGCATCGTCGCTCCGTTCACCGGCAAGATCACTGCCGTCAATGCGTCCCCTGGCGACCGCGTTAAAACAGGGGACATATTGGTGGAACTGTATGATCACAATAGCGTGGAAATTCGCGCCCAGATCCCTACCCAGTACGAAACCGTGATTCAAAGAACCTTGTCTTCGGGCCACAAAGTGCCCGGCTTCGCCATGTTGAACGGGCAACATCTGCCGGTAACCCTGGACCGCATATCCGGGAAAATCACCCGGGGCAGTGGCGGTCTCGATGGCCTGTTTCATATCGACAGCGGGAACGACGGGCTGCAGCTCGGCCGTACCCTGGAACTGAAACTGTCGCTGGCGCCGGTGGACAATGCCGTGGCCGTGCCGCGCGAATCAATTTATGGCAGCAATCGTATCTACCGGCTGGTGAACGAACGCCTGTCGTCGCTGGATGTACAGCGTATCGGAGAAATGCACGACAAACACGGCAATAGCTACGTCATCATCAAAAGTGACGACATCCGATCCGGGGATAAAATCGTCAGTACGCAATTACCCAATGCCGTCGACGGACTGCTGGTCAAGGTTGCTGCTGACGAATCATGACATCATCCGGCCATAAAGGCTTCATCGCCCTGTTTGCGCAGCATCGCGTGGCTGCCAACCTGTTAATGGTCATCATGATCCTGCTGGGCAGCTGGGCCCTGTCAAAACTCAATACCCAGTTTTTTCCCAACTTTGAGCTGGATATTATCAATGTGCGCGTGGTCTGGAGCGGGGCCAGCGCCGAGGATGTCGAAACCGGTATTACAGTTCCGCTGGAACAGGAGCTACGCAGTCTCGACGGCCTGCATAAAATGACCTCCACCTCCGCCGACGGTGTCTGTTCCATTACGCTGGAATATCAGGAAGGTACTGAAATGGATGCCGCGCTGGAAAAAGTAAACAGCGTTGTGCGGCGCACCCGCCAGTTGCCCGAGGATGCCGAAGACCCGGAAGTTTCCCGTGTTATCCGCTATGAAACCATCGCCCGGGTATTGCTCAGCGGGCCGGACAACCGTGCCGAATTGCGCCACATCGCGCAAAACATGAAAGATGAGCTGTTGGCGGCCGGTGTCGCCAAGATTGATATCTCCGGTTTGCCGGAGGAGGAAATCGCCATTCAGATTCCCACGGCAAAACTGCTGGAGCTGGGAATGACCCTGGAACAGGTGGCACAACGGATACGCTCTGAAAGCCGGGACATACCTTCGGGTTCCGTGGGCCGCAATGACGTAGCGCGCCAGTTACGGGCACTGGACCAGCGTCGCAGCGTATTGGATTTTGAAGATCTGCGCCTGGACAGTGATATCAAGGGGCAATTTGTTCCACTGGGTTCCATTGCGAATATCGAACGCCGTCCCCAGGACAACCAGGAAACCCTGACCTATAAAGGCAAACCGGCAGTGGAACTGCGCTTGTACCGGGACCAATCTGCGGACGCGCTGCAATCGGCACACCTGCTCAAAGACTGGATCACGAAGACAGAACCCAAAATGCCTCCCGATATTAACTTCGTGGTGTTCGACCAGAAATGGCAATACGTCAAGGAACGTATCAGCTTGTTGCTTACCAATGGAGGCGGTGGGTTGGTGCTGGTAGTGAGTATTTTGTTGCTGTTTCTGAACAAGCGCGTCGCCTTTTGGGTCACCATGGGTATTCCCGTCTCCTTCCTGGCGGCACTATCGGTGCTGTACCTGTCCGGCGGGACCATCAATATGATCAGTCTATTCGGCATGATCATGGCGCTGGGGATTATCGTTGACGATGCCATTGTCGTGGGAGAAGACGCGCTCACCCATTTCCAGCACGGCGACAAGCCGGCAATGGCCGCTGAGTTAGGTGCCTATCGCATGCTCGCGCCGGTATTTTCTTCATCATTGACAACGATCGCCGCGTTCGCACCGCTGATGCTGGTCAGCGGTGTCGTGGGCAATATCATGTTTGATATTCCGTTAATAGTCATCTGCATTATCGTGGCCTCGCTCATCGAGTGTTTCCTTATTCTACCGGGGCACCTGCGCGGTTCGTTCACCAATATGCTCAAGCGCGAGGAACTGACTCACAGCCCGATTCGGCAGAAACTGGATGCCAGGTTCCACCATTTCCGGGAAAACATCTTCCGGCCCCTGGTGGCAAGATGTGTGGCGTATCGATGGATCACGGTCGCCAGCGCCGTAGGCGTGCTGATTGTCATGATCGGTGTCATCGTCGGTGGCCGAGTTGGATTCACCTTCTTTCCCAATACCGAAGGGCAACTGGTGTACGCTACCGTTGCATTCACGGCCGGCAGCCCGCCGCAACGGGTGGACAAATTCCTGCACCAGCTGGAAACCACGCTGTACCAGACGGAAAAAGATTTCGGCGAACATCTCATCTCCACGGCGGTAGTACGCCATGGCTCCGGGCAAACCGCCGGCGGCGGTAACGCCCGCACCGGTAATCAGCACGGGTCAATCCTGGTGGAGATGGTGTCCTCGGAACAACGGGACATTCGCAACATCGAATTTATCAAGGCCTGGGAGAAAAAAGTAAAGGTAGTGCCTGGAATCGAATCCTTTACCATCGCCGAGCGCCGCGCCGGGCACCCTGGCCGTGACGTGGACCTGCGCCTCACCGGCAATGATCCCCATGCCCTGAAAGCCGCCTCAATGCAGGTCATGCAATCATTGAAAGGTATGCCGGGCGTGAGCGCCATCGAAGACGACCTGCCCTGGGGACAACAGCAATTGATTTTTCACTTGACGCCCACCGGCAAGGCACTGGGACTGAATGTGGAAGCCATCGGCCGCCAGTTGCGTGCCGCTTTTGACGGTTACCTGGTACAACTGTTTCAGGACGGCCCGGACGAGGTGGAAGTTCGCGTCATGCTGCCGGACAACGAACGTTACAACCTTGCCAGCCTGGAATCCATGAATATCATCCTGCCCGGCGGTAACAACACGCCCCTGTCGTCGGTGGTCAACATCACAACCCGCAAGGGTTTTGATGCCCTGCGCCACGTCGATGGCCAACTGGCCGTGTCTATTACCGCCGATGTCGACCGCGCCGTTAATAACAATAACAAAGTGCGCAGCGAATTAGCGGCCAACGTGCTGCCGAAAGTGGTTGGTAAACACGGGATCGAAGCCCAATTTCAGGGGCGGGCCGCCGATCAGGCCGCTACCCTGACCGATCTTAAACGAGGGGCGTGGTTTGCCCTATTTATGATTTACATAGTGCTGGCCTGGGTGTTTGCGTCCTACAGCAAACCGCTGGTGGTCATGAGCATTATTCCGTTCGGTCTGATTGGCGCCATCATCGGCCATTTGGTCATGAACCTGGAACTGACGGTATTATCCCTGTTCGGCTTTTTCGGATTATCGGGCATTGTGGTCAATGACTCCATCATATTGATTACGTTTTACCAGCAACTGCGCCGCACGGGAATGGCGGTCAATGACGCCATTATCGAGGCATCCTGCCAGCGATTAAGGGCGGTGCTGCTGACCTCGCTCACCACTATCGCCGGCCTGACACCGTTGTTATTTGAAACATCTTTGCAGGCGAAGTTCTTAATACCCATGGCAGTCACAATTAGTTTTGGGCTGGGCTTTGCCACTGTCCTGGTATTGTTATTGATCCCTGCGATTGTCTCCATCATCGAAAGCATTGTCGCATGGATCAAGAACCACCGGCTGTTCCAAGCCGTCGCACAGACATAAACGTTAAATCGCAAAGACGCCAAGGCGCGAAGTTTTTTCGAAATTCAGTTCAGTAATGTGCCTCCCAGGCACGGAGAAAGTTATACCAATTGATAGCTGGCTAATGCCGCATTGTCGATCAATGCTATCGTGACCGCTCTTGAATGGAACGATCCGTGATTGTAACGGATCGTCACCGCCGTTTTACCTAAAAGATTTTTTCAATCCTTTGCGTCTTCGCGACTTTGCGTTGAGATTTTTTATGATTGGAATGTACAGGAAACCCGTGGTTATGGCCGCCCATCAATTAATATCGCTACCGTGCACCTTGCTTTGATTACGGCCGGCATTTTTCGCTTCGTACAACGCGATATCCGCCATTTCAATAAGATCAGCCGGCGATGCGTGTTCACTGGCAACCTTGCAGGCGATCCCCATGCTGATGGTAATAATATTAGACAGCGGTGAATACGTATGGGGTAATTCCAGTCCCTCCACGGCACCGCGCAACAGATCGGCCATTTTTATAGCGCCGGTGGCATCGGTACTGGGCAACACCACGGCAAATTCTTCTCCTCCGTAACGGGCCACCAGATCCGCCGGCCGTTGCACCGCTTTTTGCAGCGTGACTGCAACTTTATACAAACAATCATCACCTTTCAGATGCCCGTAATTGTCGTTATAAAGTTTAAAGTGATCGATATCGATCAGAATCAGGGAAATCGGCATGCCGTCCCGTGCGGAACGCAAACATTCTTTGCGGATAAAGTCGTCGAAGCGGCGACGATTGGCAATTCCCGTTAACCCATCCTGACAGGTGAGCTTTTGCAGTTCGGCGTTGCTTTTTTGCAGTTCCTGTTGCAACTCTCCCAGCCGTCGAAAAGCGTCATCGCGTTCCAACTGGGTCAAATAAGCCTTGGTATGGGCACGGATACGCGCAATCAGTTCAATGCGATCCGGCAACTTTACAAGATAATCACTAGCCCCGTTTTCAAACGCCACGCTTTTGTCGCGGGGATCTTCCTTGGTGGACAACACGATAATGGGAATGTTACTGGTGGGAGCATATTGGCGGTAAGAGCGAACCAGCGTATAGCCGTCGATATCCGGCATGATCAGGTCCTGCAGTATGATCGTGGGTTTGATTTCGGCCGCCATTTGCACCGCGCGGGAAGAATCGGAGCAATAATGAAATTCGATATCCTGTTCATCATCCAGCATGCGGCGGATACCTTCCGCCACCATGATCTGATCATCGACCAGCAGCACAACAGGATCTTTCTTCTGGTCTGCGATATCGACATTCCGGACGATCTGCGTCGGAAACTCGTGCAAACTCATAACGCCCCCGCTTTCACTCAAATGTTAGTTTCGGACTTTAATTGCTATCGTTATCCATCAAATTCTTTTCCCGAATATCCTTTAACGTCTATTTAGTTTTTGTTAATTTCTTTTAATGCGTCTTCATTTGCGGCTACCGGCAAGGACAGCCACAACATCTACGCTAATGGTTATGACTCGGATAATGCCACCCCCAAGGTTGCGCCGGCCGTATGATTACTCACTAATACATCGGCGATCCGGTCGATGGGAAGTATTTCTGTTGCCGCGCCCAGTTCCACTGCGGCCTTGGGCATACCGTATACCGCCGATGTCGCTTCGTCCTGGGCTATGGTGCAAGCGCCCTTTTGGCGAAGCTCGAGCATGCCATTGGCGCCATCCTTGCCCATGCCGGTCAGTAAAATTGCGGTCACTGAGTAAGGCCAGTTCTTTGCAACGCTCCTGAAAAACACATCCACGGAAGGTCGGTAAAACGTATCAGTGGGGTCTTGACTATACTTCAAATACCCATCAGGCGACATCACCAGGTGACGATTGGTCGCAGCCAGCAGGACCTTGCCAGGTAGCGGCTGGTCGCCGTCCTCGATCAATTTCACCGGCAGCGCGCTTTTAACATTTAACCACTTTGCCAATCCCGTCGCAAACGCCGCATCCACGTGTTGAATGACGACCACAGGTGATTGAAATCCTTGAGGTAAATCGCTTAGTAACCGCGCCAGCGCCTCGGGGCCCCCGGAAGAACAACCGATAATGACCAAATTGTCGTGGGCCGGACGATTGAGCGGATTAAGCGATCCGTCCGTCACATCCGCCGGCGGTTGCTGGGAATCGCGAGTTAACAGCTCAATCATGGCTATTTTGCGCAGCAATACCTGCTCCGCCTGATGATAAGCGGTGGTATTCAAAATGGGGGTATCCACGGCATCGATAGCCCCGGCACCCATGGCGTCAAAAACAATATCCGAGCGCTGCTCCACCGAACCCGTCACAATCAATATGGCACAGGGCGATTTCGCCATGATTTGCCGTATTACCTGGATTCCGTCTCTATCCCGCACCAGAGGGTCCATCAGTATCAAATCCGGCCTGACCGCCTGACAGAAATCGATGGCCCGTTCACCGCTGGAGGTACTCCAGGCCAATTCGTGCTGACCGGTTAGTGTCACAACACGAATCAACTCCTTGCGCGCTGCCTGTTTGTTATTAATGATAGCGATTTTCATTCGGATGCTTCGCCAATCAGGTCCACCACCGCTTCAATCAATGTTTCGTCCTGAAAGCTTCCCTTGGTAAGATAATAATCTGCGCCGGCTTCCAGTCCCCGTTGCCGGTCTTCCTGGCGGTCCTTGTATGAGACAATCATTATGGGTATCGAACCAAGTTGGCTGTCGGCCTTGATCGCGTTGACCAGCTCAATCCCGTCCATGCGCGGCATATCCACGTCAGTGAGCACCAGATCATATTTGGCCCGTCTCACCACGTTCCAGCCATCCATGCCGTCAACGGCGACATCGACACGGTAACCATAAGACTCCAGTAACTTGCGCTCGATTTCCCGTACTGTCAGCGAATCGTCCACTACCAGGATTCGTTTACGCACTTTGGGGCTGAGCACGTCCGCATAAGGCTTCAGGGTGCCCAGCGGACCACCCCTGATCATGGCATCAATGGACCGCACCAGATCGTCCACATCGATGACCAGCACCGGCATGCCGTCCTCTGTCAATGACGCCGCGCTGATATCCTGAACCTTTCCCAGTCGCGCATCCAGCGACTGTACCGACAGCTCCCGCTGCCCGATAAAACGGTCAACAACAACACCGTAGCGGCTCAGATGATCGCCGATAATAATGACGTGAAATTCATCATAACGCTGGCCCACGGATTCGAGTTCCAGCACATGGGCAGCGGATATCAGGCCAATGAGTTCGTCAGCCAGGGAAATGTATTGTCTGCCTTCCACTGTCTTAATTTGCTCGGGTGTCACCGACAGCAAATGATCGACCCTCGACAGGGGAAATGCGTAAGGCTCACCGGCAATTTCCACCATCAGGGTCGTAATAACTGATAATGTCAGCGGCAACTGTAGAATGAATTTCAAACCGCGACCGGTGTCATTGACTATATTGACCTTGCCGTGCATTTCCTGAACCAGGTTGCGAACAACATCAAGCCCGACGCCACGACCGGAGAACTCGGTGACCTTGGTTTTGGTGGTGAAATCCGGCAGGAACAGAAACTCCAACAGTTCCGCTTCGGACATATTGGCGGCAATTTGTTCGGATGTCAGGCCGCGCGCGACAATTTTCTTTTTGAGTTTACCCAGATCGACACCCTGGCCGTCATCTTCAACGATAATCGTCAGCATACCGCCGATATGAGACGCCGAAAGGCGAATCACACCTTCTTCGCTCTTGTTCCTGTTTTTGCGAACCCGCGGCGTTTCGATTCCGTGGTCCACGGCGTTACGCAACAAATGTGTTAGTGGCGCCTTGACTCGCTCCAGAATATCGCGGTCAACCGGCGTTTCTTCCCCTTCGATATGCAAATCGACTTTTTTCTTGAGATTCCTCGCCATGTCGCGCACCATGCGACGCATATCCGGAACCCCATCGGAAAACGGGCGCATGCGGCTCGCCACCACTTCGTTGTACATGTTGGATGACAAATTGCTGTTGCGCCGGTCGTAATCATCCAGTTCAATCACGCGCTCGGCGAGCATTGAACGGCAATCAGCCAGTTTCTTTTGCAGCTCCTGCAATTGGGTGCGCGCGCGTTCTGAAACAGCGGTCGATGAAACGGACTCTTTTAATGCTTCCAGTACGTTACTCATCTCGGCATGGCGCTTCTTGAGTAACACCATCGAATCCGTAAAGGGTCGCAACCAGGTGGATTCCACCAATATTTCGCTGGATAAACCCATAATACGCGTCAAACGGTCGGCACTGATTCGGATCACCCGGTCGTCGGCAGACTTGTTGTGGATGGCGGGGACTGCACCTATTTCCCCCGATTGATCAGCTTCACCGTTACTGAGCACATTACCCGGGGCCGGCGCGGGGGTGTCATCACCGATTGTCGCCACGCCGTCTTCTTGGTCGGAGAATTGGGCACCGCCTCCCAGGACCGCGGCCAGCTGTGTCTTGAGGTGATCAATGGTATCGGTGTTGATCTGTATCCACTGCCGGGTCTCGGCTTCATCAAGATGGGCGATTTGTACGATGGTGTCGACAACCTGTAAAAACAGGTCGATGTGAGGGCTGGTCAACTGTAGCTGCCGGCGCTGGGCAGCGACAAAGCAGTCTTCCAGTTCGTGCGCCAGCGCAACCACCGCGTCTATACCGACGATACGGGCGGCACCCTTGACGGAGTGGGATGCTCGCATCAGGGTTTCCAGTTGGTCCATGGACGCCGAGTCTTTTTCCAGGTCAAGCAGTCCCTGGGCCAGAATCGCGGTTTGGTTTTCCGCTTCCATGCGAAACAAATCGTGCATGGAAAGATTGCTGAGGTCCTTGCCGTTTCCCGATCCGCTACTCATGGCTTACTCACCCAGGACCTTCTCAAAAGCTTGTCCCAGTTTGTCGGCGTCAATACAGGCAATATTGTTGCCCTTAATATCCAGCATCCCTAACAACAATTCCGCTTTACGCGGTTCAATCGTCACAGGGACCTGTTTTAAATCCTGTGGATCGTACCGGTAAACACCGCCCACCTCGTCCACCGGAAACACATAATCCGCATTATTAATTTGCACGGCGAGATAGCGCTGGTAAACCCCGTACCTGGGCGATGCATCGCGTTGATCGCTATTGTTGACACCCAAAAGGCTGGTCAGGGAAAAACACAGGCGCACCGCTCCGCCCACGTTGACCACGCCCTGCATCAAACTGTCGGCGCGATGGGGAATGCGATGAATTGCCCTGGCCTGAGCCACTTCCACAAAGATTTTAGTGGCAAGCGAAAACCATTCTTCACCAAGTCGGAAATAAATAACGGAACGGCTGACCTGGGCGCGGGTATCCGGCTCGTTCGCCAGTGCCCGGGTCCATTGTTCAAGATAACCTTCCGGCACGTCTTTTTCAAAAACACGGCGTCCGGCATCCCAATACACATGGCAATTACGGCAATGAATAACGTCCTGCAATTTCTCGCATCGGGGAGCCTGATTACCCCATATACCGATGGTATTCCAGCAACCGATGTCGGGTAAACTGTGAACTTCATCCATAGATCAACGACCCTGCCTCAAGCCACATCGAACGGCGTCCCTGGGCACCGTTGATGTATTGATTACCCATTCAACGTGAATTCTACGATCTGAACAATGGTTGTTATTACTGATCCCCGCCCAACACCATCTTGATAGGGATGGGCAAAACCTGCAGGAGTGGTATCGGCTAGTCAGCGCGGTAACTTACGACCACATGTGTAAGACCATGTATCGCCCTGACTTAAGCAACACTACTATGGTCTGCTTTGCGTTCAGATACCCGCCGCGCGCGGCGCTTATAGGACATCGCCGCTTCGATCTCTCCGCGTTTTTCCGCCAACAGACCCGCAAGCACTAAAGCCTGCTCGTGGTTGGGATTTAGATAAATCGCTTTGCGCAAAAAGCTGTCCGCTTCCTCGCTTTCACCGTTGAGGTCCTTGATTAACCCCAGCATATAATAGGCATCCGCCGAATCCGGCGTCTGTTTCAGGTAAAGGTGACACAACTCGATTGCGTCGGCGTATTTTCCTTTGTTTGCCAGGCGCTCCACACTGATCAGGGAAATTTTTGGCTCCACGTTTTCACTGGGGGTCGCCCGCGATGACGGTTGAGGTCTGGTAGTTTTTGGTCGTGGTGTTACCGGTTCTTTGGAGGACAACTTGGCCAGTTGGTCAAATACCGCCTGCCATTGATGGGGTACCTTGGCCGGCAACTGAGACTCGCGCTTGGATTGCCGGCGCTGCTCTTCGTTTACCTTGACGTAGCCAAATGACCGCGCGGAATAAAGCTGCACAAACAGATCCCGTGTTACCTGTGATGTTTCCGCATGCCCCACAAACAGCGCGCCGCGCTCTTTAAGGGCCCGGTGCAGTTTTTCCAGTGCTGTTTTTTGCGTCGGCCGGTCAAAATAAATAAGCAGGTTACGGCAAAATATGGCGTCATAGTAATCGGGCTGCGGACTCAGGGAACCCACCAAAAAATTTCCCTGCCGAAAATTCACCACGCCTCTCACTTCTTCTATGAGCCGGTAGCCGGCACCACCTTTAACGAAATAGTGATTTTGAATATCTTCATCGATACCCCGAAAGGAATTTTTTCCGTAAATAGCGCGTTTAGCCTTCGCCAGGGCGCGTTTACTGATATCAATGGCGTCAATCTGGATATTGTCCAGCGACACGCCAGCCTGGTGCAAACAAATCGCCGCGGAATAAGGTTCCTCGCCGCTGGAACAGGGAATACTGAGGATGCGAATTTTTTCGCCTTGTTTGAGCTGGGGGTTCACCGTCTTGGTAATATAATCCTTAAAGGCTTCGAACGGAGTGTTATTGCGAAAAAACCAGGTTTCCGGAACAACCACTTCCTCGACCAGTTCCGCCAGTTCCGTGGCATTGGCCAGCAACATATCATAGTAGTCCTTAACGCTGTCCAGTTTGTTGGATGCCAGCCGGTGCCGAACCGCGCGCTCAATACTGGAATCGCCAACCGACGACGCATTGAGTCCGATTTTCTGCTGCAGCAGATTTTTAATGGACGAAAAAGGCATAACTTAGTTTTTTGAATCCTCAAATACCTGGTACTAATTAAACAACATCTCCTGCGCCGCTTTGGGCAGAATTTCAGTAACTTTCAACCGTTGCAGGATGCCCTGTTGATCCGTCATAACGTCTCCCAGATATTTCGTCTTGCTGTTTCTAATACCGGGATCGGTAAATTTTGTTTCGTCAATGCGCATAACTTCCGTAACCCGTTCGGCCAGCAACCCAATCACCCGCTGCTGGCCATCGTGAGCGACGATCCGGATCAGTACGATTCGTGTACTCAAACGGTTCCGGGTACTATGACCCGCCAGCAGGGCGGTCATGTCAATCACCGGAACCGATTGGTTCCGGTAATTGAGGATTCCCGCCACGTAGTCCGGCGCCTGCGGCACTTTATGTAACGATACCACGGGCGCAACGGCAATAACATCATTGGCGGGCAACGCAAAACGATCATCGTCAATAAAGAATTGTATATACAACTTCGTGTTTTGCGCTGCCATTGCAAATATCCTGCTGCCCGTCCCCCTGATCAATTAATAATGGACTTGCTTACCCGGAATTTGCTGACGCCGTTTTGCAGCGCGTGGGCCGCATCGTTGAGCGCATCTATGGCGGAATTGGATTGTTTAATAGAAACAACGGCCTGTTGGGCCGATTCGCTCAATTGTAACATCGCCTGTTTAATCTGATTCGCACCCTGCGACTGAAAGTGCATGCCTTGCTGCACCGTTTCGAATCGCGGCGTAAAATTCTGCACTTCCTCGATAATCTGCGCCAATTGCGACGCCACCTGGTTGACGTCCTCCACGCTGCGGCGTACCTGATCGGAAAATTTCTCCATACTCAACACGCCGGAGGACACCGCTGACTGCATCTCTTTCACCATTTGCTCAATATCCAGCGTGGCCACCGCGGTCTGGTCAGCCAGGCGCCGGATTTCAGTGGCCACCACCGCGAAACCCAAGCCATACTCACCGGCTTTTTCCGCTTCGATAGCCGCGTTCAGCGACAGCAGGTTGGTCTGATCGGCGACCTTGGTAATCGTTGTGACAACGCTGTTGATATTCAGTGCTTTTTCATTGAGTACTTCGAATTTTTGCGCAATGGAACCGGCTGCCTCGACGATTTGTTGCATGGTGGTTTCCATGCGCTCCAGCTCACCATAACCGTCGGACGCGGATTGGCGGGTTCGGTCAGCCACGCCGGCCACTTCATCGATGGTATTGACCAGCTCCTTGGTGGTGGCGGAAATCTGGGTCGCGGTGGCGGCAATTTCATTGGTGGTTTTTGCCTGTTCACCGATCGTCGCTTCCTGCTGTTTGGCGGTAGCCGCAATTTCCGTAGCCGATGACGTCACCTGTATACCGGAACGCTGCACCTGCGATACCAGCGCATTAAGATTGGCCACCATCAGCTGTACACCCCGGGCCAGTTTACTGATCGCATCATCACCATCGATGGTAACCGTTCCAGTAAGGTCGCCTTCGGCCGCGCGGGTGACCACGTGCAGAATTTCATCCACCTTACGCCCCAACTGATCCACGGCGTCCCGTTTTTCCTCAATGGATTTGTTAATATAATCAATCATATCCTGCAGGCCGGTGGCCAGCTCACCCATGGCATCGTCACCCGAGATTTCGATGCGTGATGAAAAATCTCCTTCCGCCACTTTGTTAACCACTGTCAGCAAATGATCCACTTTATGTCGCAAATCTTCTGCCGTATCGTGTTCCCGCAGCGTTATGGCGTTGACATTGTCCGCCATATAGTTAAAAGACTGACCCAGCTTGCCGATTTCATCGTCGGCTATAACCGTAGCGCGTACGTCGGTATCGCCCTGGGCACGTTTGTTAACCACACCCATCAACTGGGTCAGTGGATTCACAACCCATTTCTTTAACAGCAAATTCACCAGCAATAATCCAAACAGGAACAGCAGCAGGTTAAACGTCACGGTACGCCAAAACACGTTGTTGACGGAATCGTCCACCGATGCCAGGGAATAACTGACCCGTATGGCGCCATTAATGCTGCCGGGGGGAACTTTATGGCACCTCAAGCAGTTCACACCACGGGTGTTCTCGGTTGCATGAAACGGTGTCAAAACCGTGAGTTGCCGCTGCCCTGCCTGCTGTTCCGTTAAGATGATCTCTTCTCCCTGCAAAGCCCGCCGGTCCATTTCATCCAGTGGTTCCTCTTCGGGGAAACCGGGCCCGAACTGACCACGGACCGGCTGGCCGCGAATAACCCGGGCATCGGTCACTTCCTTGCGGGCCAGCATTTTATTACGCAGGATGCTGCGTTGATCCATGGTGTCGGTGAGCATCATGGTATTAAGACTGTCGAAATAAAGGGTGGTAATCTCTTTCACCTGCTTCTTGGCGGCTTCCATCAGACGATCACTTTCTTCGGTGACGGCGAAGGAGGTGACAAAGATCAACACCAGTAAAAACGTAATGCCAACGGCAAAGTTAACCTTAGCGCGGAGCGAGAGATGATTGAGAAATGAGAAAAAATTTTTAAATGCCGCCATCGTTCCCCCAACCGTACAAATCCTTGTGCAGATTTGACTAACGAAAGTACAGACAAGCCGGCGCTAGTCGATATTTATTTCAACAGTTATAGTCCCAGTACCATCCGCGGCGCCGAGGCTTATCTCACTTTTAAGCGCCCAGGGCTATCCCCATTGAAACAACCGTCTGTTGTTCAGGAAATTGTAGAATATTCAACTGATCTTATTGATTACTATGTGAAACCCGTTACGCGATGCCGCGACAAATTTCTGACCCCGTCCCTGCAATATTTTCAATATTATCTGTTGTACATTAATTGACAAAATGCCTGAATACTTAAATTAAGTCAATGCCTTATAAAATAAGTTTAATAACCTGCATCAGGGTATATAAGGATTTACTAATCAAAAAATATGCTGTTAATTGAATAGCTTAGACGACATTACTAATTTTAAAAGTAGAAACAACCGATGAATTGAGCAGTCACCGCAGACCACCCGACCACGACGAACCGCTGCCGGGTGACCGGACGCCGTAAAACGCATCGTCGACTAATTAAGTGTACGCCGGACGGTGAACGAAATTGACGCTTCGCGCTAGATTAAAAAAGCGAAATCCTGGTAACACAGTGAAAAAACAAAGAGAGGACGGACCGGTTCAGACACCAGCGTTATTTTTCATTGGTTGTTTCGCAACAACACCTGGAGTTCAGGTATACAGGAACCGCAATTGGTTCCCGCCTGTAAGCGCTCGCCAATGCACCCGACGCTGCCGCATCCCTGCTCGGTTATAGCATGGAGAATCTGTTGTTCACCTACGCCAAAGCAGGCGCACACAACGTGGCCAATGTCTGCTTGTTGTGACACCGGTTTGCCGGACAGCAATGAGGCGCGGTCGCCGTCGGACAAAGTATCATGAGAAAACAAGTCAGCCAGCCACTGCCTTGAGGGTAAACTGCCGCTGGCGGAGATAAATATACAGCTTTCCAGTTTGTCGCCGATTAACCGGGCACCCCGGTAATTGCTATTACCATCAAAATACTCCACCCAGTTAACCTCAGGGTCCGATTGACACAACAATTGGCGTGACCATTGGGCCCAATCGGCCGGTCGGCTGTTACCAGCCATTTCATAGCGTTTGAATTTATTGCCGACGACCCTGACCCAGAATGCGGCATCCGGGATGGGCAACTCCCGACGCGACAATAAAAAGCCTCGCCAGGCAAATGCTTTTGGTTTGACCGCAACGGGTGTCTGTTTAAATTCCGGTTGACCGGATACGGGGTCCACGTCGGGGTTTATCAATACACCGGCGCCGGCGTTACTGGCAAACTGCCGGTTCCAGTGAATGGGTATGAACGCGGTGCCGGGTTGTTGATCGGCACTGATACGCACCTGTAATACCACGTCGCCGCGGCGGCTGGCTACTGTCGCCAATCCGCCGTCGGTAATGTTGTAGCGTTCGGCGTCCCGGGGGTTCACAGTGACAAAAGGCTCCGGTTCGTGACTGGTTAACCGGGCCGTTTTGCCGGTGCGCGTCATGGTATGCCATTGGTCGCGCAACCGGCCGGTATTTAATACCAGCGGATATTGATCGTCCGGCGCATTAGCCGGTGGGCGAGGTTTAATGGCAATGAACTGCGCCCTGCCCGTGGCGGTAAAAAACCGCGCATCGGCGAACAGGCGTTTACTGCGATTTTCACCAATGTCGGTTGTGGCATTAGCGCTGGCAGATTTAACCGGCCATTGAGTAGGCGACAAGTGCTGGTATTGCTGCGGTGTTATATTGCCGAACGCGGATATATCAAAGTCCCGCGTGCCATTGTTTTCATAGTCGGATAGCGCCGCATGCTCCCGAAAAATATCGCCGGGACCGTCGTAGTCGAAAGCCGCGCCGTACCCCATGGCCCTGGCCACATCGCAAACAATCCGCCAGTCGTGTTTTGCCTGGCCGGGTGGTTGCAAAAACGCCCGTTGCCTTGAGATGCAACGCTCCGAGTTGGTGACCGTCCCGTCTTTTTCACCCCAGGTTGTCGCCGGCAACAACACATTGGCGTAACGCGTGGTGTCGGTGTGTTGCATGCAATCGGAAACCACCACAAATTCGCAACGGGATAGTGCCTCTGTAACGTGGCTCGTATCGGGCAAGCTGACCGCAGGGTTGGTACCCATGATCCACACGGCCTTGATCCTGCCGTCATAAATGGCGTCAAACAAATCCACTGCTTTATAACCGGCTTTGCCGGCTATAACCGGTGAGCGCCAGAACCGCTGTACGAGATCGCGGTGCTGTGCATTGTCGATTTCCAGGTGCGCCGCCAATTGATTGGCCAGCCCGCCCACTTCCCTGCCCCCCATGGCGTTAGGTTGACCGGTAAAGGAAAACGGTCCCATTCCCGGCCGGCCGATCCGCCCGGTGAACAAATGACAATTGATAATGGCGTTGACCTTGTCGGTGCCGGACGATGACTGGTTGATACCCTGGGAATACACGCTAACCACCCGCTCGGTGCGGGCAAACCTTTTGTAAAATGTCTCTACAGCCTCGCGTGGTAATCCGCAATACTCAGCAACGGCGGTTACATCAGGGGCGGTTTCCAGCGCGGCATCCAGCGCCGCTTCCATGCCTTCGGTATAGTTCTGTGTAAACAGGGAATTTTCCTCGCCCTGGGTATATAGATAGGCGAGCAGTCCATTAAACAACAGGGCATCACTGCCGGCGCTTAACGGTAAATGCAAATCCGCGATATCACAGGTTGCCGTACGCCGGGGATCGATGACCACAATAAATAAATCCGGGTTATCCATTTTTGCCTGTCGGATGCGCGGGAATAAAACCGGATGGCACCACGCGGTGTTGGAGCCGGTAAGGACGATCATATTGGTCCTTTCCAGGTCTTCATAACAACAGGGAACCGTATCGGAACCAAAGGCGCGCTTGTGGCCGGCCACCGATGAGGACATACACAAGCGGGAGTTGGTATCAATGTTAGCCGAACCAATAAAGCCTTTCATTAGCTTATTGGCAACGTAATAGTCTTCGGTCAGGATCTGGCCTGACACGTAAAACGCCACAGCATCCGGCCCATGTTGTTCAATGGTCCGGGAAAAACGTTGTGCAACGGTATCAATGGCAACCGGCCAATCCACTTCCCGCCCATCGACAACCGGATGTAGCAAACGTCCCTGGTGGTCGATGGTTTGTGCCAGCGCCGCACCTTTGGAACACAAGCGCCCGTAGTTAGCCGGGTGCTGCTTGTCACCACTGATGCGCCACTCACCCTGGTCGTTGATATTGGCAACAACACCGCAACCAACGCCACAGTAAGGGCAAGTCGTTTTAATGGTTTGTTCCATGTAACCGATAGCGTAGATCGCAGGCTGGCAGCCTAGTCGATCAGCAGATAAATAACACCAGCTTCATTTTTAACCGGAAAGGTTTTGGCGCATCCTTCATCCGGCCCTTTGGCCTGGCCGTCATCCAGCCCCAGAACCCAATTGTGTAATGGACAAGTCACACTTTTATCATGAACGATACCCTGGGATAACGGTCCGCCCTTGTGGGGACATTGGTCCAGCAATGCAAACACTTCATCCGCCGACGTTCTGAAAACGGCAATGTCACCTATTGTCGTCCTGACCACACGCGCCCCCAGCCTGGGAATGTCATCGAGTGCGCCCACTTGCAGCCAACCGGTATTTTCCGCTTTTCCCATTAACATGTTTCGTACTGCCTTTTTAGATGTTTGTTATAAAAATGACCTAGCTTACCTGCATCATCGGCTTGAATTCGCGCGATGCGACGCTGTCATTGGCCCGCTCCGCCCAGGGATCGTGCTGTACAAATTGCTGTGAATACAGAAAGCGTTCGTAAAGTTGCGCACGATTTTGCGCATCATCGACGATGTGTTGCTTCACGTAGGTCAAGCCCACACGCTCAATCCATGGCGCGGTACGTTCCAGATAATGAGCCTGTTCACGATAAAGTTGTATAAAGGCGCAACTATACTCAATAACCTCCTCTTCGGTGGCAACCTTGCACAGCAAATCCGTGGCCCTGACTTTGACGCCACCGTTACCGCCCACGTGCAGCTCGTAACCGGAGTCGATACACACCACACCAAAATCCTTAATGGTGGCTTCGGCACAGTTGCGCGGACAACCGGACACGGCCATCTTGAATTTATGGGGCATCCACGAACCCCAGGTCGCTTCTTCCAGGCGAATTCCCAAACGCGTGGAATTCTGGGTTCCGAAACGGCACCATTCCTGACCGACGCAGGTCTTAACGGTACGCAACGCCTTGCCATAGGCATGACCCGAAACAAAACCGGCCTTGCTGAGATCCGACCAGATGGGAACCAGTTGCTCTTTT
The DNA here is from genome assembly GCA_050116575.1 of Gammaproteobacteria bacterium. Taxonomy (GTDB): domain Bacteria; phylum Pseudomonadota; class Gammaproteobacteria; order SZUA-152; family SZUA-152; genus JAKEGK01. The sequence continues at coordinate 45,438 of JASFOJ010000011.1, forward strand.
TTAAGACCCAGCAGGTCTATACGTTGTCCACCGGTGACTTTGACGCTGGGCACTTGATACTTTTCCGCAACTTCCGCTATAGCGCGCAGTTCCCCCGGCGTTGTCATACCGCCCCACATGCGCGGTATCACCGAGTATGTCCCGTCTTTCTGGATATTGGCGTGGGCGCGCTCGTTAATGTAACGCGATTGCGGATCATCTTTGGCTTCACCGGGCCAATAGGCAATCAGGTAATAATTCAGCGTCGGCCGGCATTTGGCACAACCATCCGCCGTCTTCCACTCCATATAGTCCATCACCTGCCGAATGCTGGTGAGCTTTTGTTTCTTAATCGCCGTTTGCACTTCATCATGGGTGAAGTCGGTGCAGGGACACAACGGTTTGACCTTGGAAGCCGCCGAATAATCGCCCCCCAGTGTGGATGCCAGAAGTTGTTCCACCAGTCCCGTGCAGGAACCGCACGAACTGGACGCCTTGGTGTGAGCTCTGACGTCTTCCAGGGTAAATAACCCTTTTTTGGTAATCGCGGTCACAATTTCGCCCTTGCAGACACCGTTACAACCGCACACTTCCATATCATCGCTCATCGCCGCCGCCGCATTGGCACCACCGTGACCGGAATCACCCAGGTGCGCCTGGCCAAACATGAGATGATCGCGGATATCACTGATATCCGTGTTATCACGTAATAATTGAAAATACCATGCACCATCAACCGTATCACCATACATGACCGCGCCACATATCTGATTGTCCTTCACCACGATCTTTTTATAAACACCGCGTGCCGCGTCCTTCATGATGATGTTTTCAGTGCTATCATCCCCGATAAAATCACCCGCTGAAAATAAATCTATACCGGTAACTTTTAGTTTGGTAGAGGTCACGGAACCGGGATAGCGGGAATAACCCAGATGGGCCAGATGATTGGCACACACTTTGGCTTGCTCAAACAGCGGCGCCACCAGGCCATACGCCTGGCCCCGGTGTTGCACACATTCGCCCACGGCATAAACACGGGGGTCGTAGGTCAACATGGTATCGTCGACAACGATACCATGCTCACAATGGATACCCGCCTTTTTGGCCAATGCAACGTTGGGCCGAATACCCACTGCCATGACCACCAGATCGGCGGCAATGTCACTGCCATCACTGAACCTGACGCCCTGCACCTTTTCGTCTCCCAAAATGGCTTGCGTCTGGGCTTGCATGCGAAAGGTCAGACCGCGTTCTTCCAGTGACTTTTGCAGCATGCGGGCGGCTTCGCCATCCAGTTGCCGTTCCATCAGGGTGTCATGTATATGTACAACGGTCACCTCCATGCCCTGCTGCATGAGACCGTTGGCCGCCTCCAGCCCCAACAAACCGCCACCAATCACGACGGCATTCTTGTATTCTTTGGCCGCGGCCATCATTGTTTCCACATCCCGTATGTCGCGAAAACTGACAACACCGGGAAGATCGTTACCGGGCACCGGAATCATGAAAGGGTTGGAACCGGTAGCAAGAATGAGGCGGTCATAATCAACGGTGCTGCCGTCAGCGGCAAATACCTTGCGTCCCCGCCGGTCAATATCGATCACTTCTTTACCGGCCAGCAACGTTATGTTGTTATCAACATACCATTGCCTGTCATTCAGCATGATGTCATCAACGGTCTTCTCACCGGCCAGCACCGGTGATAATAGTATGCGGTTATAGTTTCCATAGGGCTCGGCCCCGAACACCGTAATGTCATATTTATCAGGTTCGATTTTCAGCAGTTCTTCTAGGGTACGTACGCCGGCCATCCCGTTTCCAATGAGCACGAGTTTTTCTTTTGCCCCGACATCTTTTTTTATAACTCCATCCATTATCATTCCTCGCTATAGACCAACACGATCGCCCAATTAAAATTGCATCAAAGTAACTTAACCCTGTGATGGCAAAACAGCCTTATATAGGCGCGATTTACCCTTCAATACAAAACCTCTACGCGTATATTGCCCTATGTTTGACGATTAGCCGGAAACACACATTTTCACGTATCAATACCGGGTCAATGTTTCCCATTGATGCAATAACAGGGTTAACATTCTGTTTTGAATACACAATCGCAATCGATATCGCAATATATGTGCCAGCCGTTAGCGGGACTGCTCAGGCAATCCAATCAATAAGTTACATCTTCAATGCACGTTTAGCCGTATTTACAGCGAATCGCAGCGCGCCTTCATGGTGCGCCGGCGCACCATGAAGGCGCACAACGACCGGGAAATAGTGCTCATGACTTAATCTGTAATTTAAAATTGAATTTGCTTTGCACACGCCGCCCTTAATAAAAGCAGTAAGCCTCAAACGAAGTTTCACATGTCACGATGCGTTAACAATGAGCTCTTACAGTGCCCGTGAAAACTCAAGTCCGCGACGCTAAAAACCGTTTATTAATTTTTAATGTGTGATATCGATGTGAATGAAAGGATTTCGGTGCTGCAGCTGTTGTTAAATAGGGTGTTAATTATCGTTAGGCGCGAGAGTCGTCAAAACGTATACACAAAAGGTTACAAACTGTCTGTATGGTCCAGCAGATCCTGTTTGCTCAAAATAAACACGCCGTGGCCACCGCGTTCAAATTCCGGCCATATAAAAGGTACATTGGCAAACTGCTCCATCAATGCCGCGTAACTGTTACCCACTTCCACGACCAGAATACCTTGTTCAGTCAGGAATCCGGCGGCATGTTGCAGAATCTGTTTGACGATATCAAGCCCGTCCGCACCAGCCGCCAAAGCCGGTTGCGGTTCATGGCGGAACTCTTCGGTCAGTGCCCCCATATCCTGCGCATTCACATAAGGGGGATTGCTGACAATGATATCGAATTGTTGTTGCGGCGGCAGTGCTTTGAAAATATCCGATTCCACAAGCTCCACCTGTGGCCGCATATGGTGTTTTTCCACATTAATGGCCGCCACATCGAGGGCGTCCCTGCTGTTGTCGGTGGCAATAACATGTGCTTCGGGAAAAGCCGCTGCACAGGCGATGGCAATGCAACCACTGCCGGTACACAAATCCAGAATATTATGCACCCCATCGGGATCGACCCAGGGTTCAAATCCCTGTTCAATGAGCTCGGCTATGGGAGAACGGGGTATAAGGACGCGCTCGTCCACGTAAAACGCCATGCCGGCAAACCATGCTTCCTGGATAAGATAGGCTGCCGGTTTACGCGTGCTGATGCGTTCCATAAGCACCTCCACGACCCGTCGCCGTTCATTTTTGGTCAACTGGGAGTGAATCATATAGGAAGGCATATCATGAGGTAAGTGCAAGGTATGGCGCACCAGGACAAACGCCTCATCCATGGCATTGTCGGTACCGTGACCATAGCTCAACGCCGCCTCGCCAAACGCGCTGGCGCCCCAGCGGACAAGATCGCCCACGGTTTGTAATTCATCAATGGCGTCATTGGCATGTATCATCGACAACCCCTTTTTTCAAATTCAGATTCTGGCAGCAAAGATTGCACGCCGGTTTGCTACCGTGGCTCAGGGAACGTTACAGGAACCCCGGCGTCCCAGGCGCATTATAATGTGTTATCAGGCATTTATCCTGCCCCGGTAGCAGCGATTTACGAAAGTTCGGGGTATACAGTTGATCCGAAACACGGTTTTATTTCACCGGATGGATAAAGCGGCCTTTTGCGGCATCGCAACCACCCGGCCACCCTTTACATTCAGCCGCTATTACCTTAGATTGACGGGCTCGGTGCGGCCCGGCCGCCGCCCTGTAATTGATACCATCGTTCTGACAAACCAAGGAAATACAACACACCTATGGCTCAATATATCTACACCATGAACGGGGTGGGCAAAGTGGTGCCCCCTAAGCGCGAAATTCTCAGCGACATCTCGTTATCGTTTTTCCCCGGGGCGAAAATCGGAGTACTGGGACTCAACGGCGCCGGGAAATCCAGCCTGTTGCGAATCATGGCGGGTATCGACAAGGAAATTAACGGCGAAGCACGGCCACAGCCCGGCATCAAGGTGGGATTTCTGTCGCAGGAACCGGAACTTGACGACAACAAAGATGTAAAGGGCAACGTCGAAGACGGCATCCGGGAAACCAAGGAACTGGTGGATCGCTTTAATGAGATCAGCATGAAATTCGCTGAGCCGATGAGCGATGATGAAATGAACAGTTTACTGGAAGAACAAGGTAAGTTACAGGATGCCATCGACGCCGCCAATGGCTGGGAAATCGAGCGCACGCTGGAAATCGCCGCCGATGCATTGCGACTCCCTTCCTGGGACGCCGATGTCAGTAAGTTATCCGGTGGCGAACGCCGGCGGGTGGCCTTGTGCAAGTTATTGTTATCAAAACCGGATATGCTGCTACTGGACGAGCCCACCAACCACCTCGACGCCGAATCGGTAGCCTGGCTGGAGCATTTTCTGCACGAGTATCCAGGCACGGTGGTGGCGGTTACCCATGACCGCTATTTTCTCGACAATGTGGCCGGCTGGATTCTGGAGCTGGATCGCGGCCACGGCATTCCGTGGGAAGGCAATTATTCCTCGTGGCTGGAACAGAAAGAAAAGCGCCTGGAACAGGAAGAAAAACAGGAAAACGCCCGCATCAAGGCCATGAAGTCGGAATTGGAGTGGGTACGTTCTAATCCCAAGGGCCGGCACGCCAAGAGCAAGGCGAGACTGGCGCGGTTTGAGGAACTGAACAAGCAGGATTACGAAAAACGCAACCAGACCAACGAACTGTTTATTCCGCCCGGCCCTCGTTTGGGTGACCTGGTTATTGAAGCCAACCATCTCAAAAAAGGATTTGGTGACCGGCTGCTGGTGGAAGACCTGTCCTTCAACCTGCCCAAGGGCGGCATTGTCGGTGTGATTGGTCCCAACGGCGCGGGTAAAACCACGCTGTTTCGAATGCTCACCGGCCAGGATCAACCGGATAGCGGTGAGTTGCGCATTGGCGAAACCGTTAAGATCGCCTATGTCGACCAATCCCGTGACGCACTGGATGACAGTAAAACCGTATGGGAAGAGGTTTCCGGTGGCCATGACATCATGGTCGTGGGCAACATGGAAATCAATTCCCGCGCCTATGTCAGCCGCTTTAACTTTCGCGGCAGCGACCAGCAGAAAAGGGTTGGCGATCTTTCCGGTGGTGAACGTAACCGCGTGCACCTTGCCAAGTTGCTGGCAGCCGGCGGTAACCTGCTGCTATTGGACGAACCCACCAATGACCTGGACGTGGAAACCCTGCGCGCCCTGGAGGAAGCACTATTAAGTTTTCCAGGCTGTGCGGTAGTCATCTCCCACGACCGCTGGTTTCTGGACCGCATTGCAACCCATATGCTGGCGTTCGAAGGCGACAGCCAGGTCACCTGGTTCGAAGGAAACTACGCGGATTACGAGCAGGACAGAAAACGCCGCCTGGGCGACGAAGTCGCGCAACCCAAAAGAATCAGCTATAAGAAGTTTCAGTAACGATCAACTACTGGGTGAACAACCGTTAATAAATTTTATAAAACATGTTGCCGCTTGTCCGCGTTCAATCAACGTTACTCCGCTTCTTCAAACGTCATGGTATAGCCATTGGCGTGGGCGGATAAATCCGAGTAACCCAAATCATCCGTTTCTATGTCGCCAAATGGGCCGGTCCAGTCTTCCGGCGGCGGTACGTTTTCAGCCACCAGCCCATACCAGGCATCATAGTCCATTTCGTCAATGTCACCGTTGAAATATTGTATTTCAATTAAATTATCCACGTCGTCCAGTGCCACGACTTCGAATAGTTGCTGATTAAAATCCCTGTACCAATTCCCTATCACGGGGAAATCCTGTGATGACATATACACTTCCTCCTTGGTTCCAAACTGCACAAAAAACCTGACCATGTATCAAGTCTATTGAGCCGCCCAGGCAAGTAAATCCCGGTTAGGAAATTTACTGATAAGGATCAAAAAACTTTTAAAAACCTGCCCGGTGAATCACTAACCGGTAAGTTACTGCCGTACCTGGTACAACTATTGAATAACGAATTATATTGACAACGAGATGGGAAAAATCTACCGCTTATCTACGTTTTAAAAAGATAGCAGGTTACAACGGTTGGTGTCTGCAAGGTAGGATTGAAAAACCCATAAAATTTTTCAATTACTTTTGAAGTTTTTATATTAACCAAAAGATTATTATAACTATAAAATTTGTTCATCAATGCAATACATTAAAAAATTCTAACATTAGAATAACACCGAACAATACATCTCTTGCAGAGAAATGCGTCATCCATTAATGGGACGCATAATCGCCGCGCAATGGTCTGGCGAAGCAGAAAACAACATGAACAAACCCCGTTATGTTGTTGAAATCTTATTCATATTACGCATGGAACGAAATGTCACAATGTTGCGAAATATCACCCATACACAAACCCGTCATGAAATGTCAGGTGATATATTTTGGCAACGATTGGGTACTGTTAAAATTATCCCACGACGCCGATAAATTTTTATTACGCTGGAAAAACCCCGGTCGACAAATAACGATCACCGCGGTCACATATTATGGCCACAATTAGCGCATTGGACACTTCGGCTGACAGGCGCAGAGCGGCGGCAACCGCACCACCCGACGAAATTCCGGCAAATATACCCTCCTTCGCCGCCAGCGCGCGGGTGGTATCTTCAGCCTCTTGTTGCGATACGTCCATAATGCGATCCACCCGCGACGGATCATATATACGGGGTAAATACGCTTCCGGCCAGCGTCGTATCCCGGGAATACTGGCACCCTCTTCCGGCTGTACACCGACAACCTGGACAGCCGGATTTTTTTCCTTCAGATATTGCGAGTTCCCCATAATCGTGCCGGTGGTCCCCATGGCGCTGACAAAATGGGTGATAGCCCCATCGGTATCACGCCAGATTTCCACGGCGGTGCCTTTATAGTGGGACAATGGATTGTCTTTGTTGGAAAATTGGTCCAGCACAATACCTTTGTTTTCAGCCGCCATTTGATTGGCCAGGTCCCGGGCACCCTCCATGCCCTGCTCTTTGGTGACCAGTACAATATCCGCCCCAAAAGCTTTCATAACACCGCGCCGCTCCACGCTCATGGTTTCCGGCATAATCAAAATCATACGATATCCCTTGATGGCTGCGGCCATGGCCAGGGCAATTCCTGTATTACCGCTGGTCGCTTCGATCAGCGTGTCACCCGGCTGGATATCCCCACGCCGCTCGGCCTCCACGATCATGCTCAAAGCAGGACGGTCTTTTACGGAACCAGCGGGATTATTACCCTCCAGCTTTACCGCAATAATATTGGACGTGTCTCCCGGCAAGCGCTGTAAACGAACCAGGGGGGTGTTGCCCACAAATGCTTCAATTGTTGGTATGTCCATGATTGATAACCAGATTCAGTCACACGTCAGGTGAATTAATAGTCCCCAGCGTTGGCCCCTTGGTTGGTAAAGTGGTTTTCACCGGGCAGTTAATTTCGTACACTGTATAGTCAAACTAATGTGAAAATTACATCATTTCAACGAGTTGGTAAACACTACCACCTGGCCAACAATGAGCCTAGCTAAATTGTATTGACTGTCAGCCATGATCAACTGGAATCTTCAACGCCGCTTTGTATTGGTATCGATGCTGCCACTGGCGTTGATTGCCACCATACTGGTGGTATTTTTTGTTCGACAGCAAGTCAATACGCTTAACGAAAACCTCAATGCCCACGGCCAATCCCTGGCATTGCAATTGGCCACCGCCAGTCGTCACGGTCTGTCCACCCATAACCGTGAACTGCTCAAACCCATGGTTAAAACCATACTGCAGGACAACGATGTCGCCGCCATTTCCATCACCGATAATGACGGCGCCGTTATCCTGCGGTCCCTTTCCAGACCGCATCAAGATACGGAAGTGATTACCAATAGCACACAACCCCAGTTTTCCGACCGGCTTATTTTCATGCGTCCTATATTGACCGATACTCCGGCGAACAATGCGAAGGACATGAAATTCAGTGACTATCAACTGAATTTTCCCCATGAATTCCCCGAAATCAGCGATCCACGGCGCATTATCGGCTGGGCCATCATTGAATTGTCGCAGGAGAACAATCTTAACAGGCGCGCCGACATTATTGCCAATGGCTTCGGCGTCATGTTCATATCCATAGCGATATGTTCCCTGCTGGTTTACCGAATCAGCCGGAAACTTACATCTCCCATATTAAAGCTGGCCGACGCAGCACAGCAAATCGAGAAAGGTAACCTGGATATTGAAATTGACCTGGATGCGAAGGGGGAGTTCCTGAAGCTGGAACGCAGCATTAATAATATGTCGCAATCGCTGCGCCAGTCGCGGGAACAGTTACAGGAAAAGGTCGATCAGGCGACATCGGATTTATTGAGCAGCATACAGGTGGTGGAACGCCAGAATAAAGAACTTTCCGAAGCGCGGCAGCAGGCATTGTTGGCCAGCCGGGTGAAATCCGAATTTCTGGCCAACATGAGCCACGAAATACGCACCCCCATGAACGGCGTTATCGGTTTCACCAAGCTGCTCAGGAAAACCCGGCTATCCGACGAACAGGTCGATTATATTAACACCATCGAAAAATCCGCCAGCAACCTGTTATCCATCATTAATGACATCCTCGACATATCGAAAATTGAAGCAGGCAAGGTAACGTTAAAGGGCGAGGAGTACAATCTGCGGGGATGCATCGAAGAAGTTGTTTCGCTGCTGGCACCACTGGCCTATGACAAGAAACTCAACCTGGTACCCATTATTTATAATGATGTGCCGCTGATGCTTTTTGGCGACGCTTCCAAACTGCGCCAGATATTGACAAACCTGGTAAGTAACGCCATCAAGTTTACCGAAGTCGGTGACGTTATTCTTCGAGTCATGGTGGAAGATGAAACCGACGACAATGTCACCATCAAGATCATGGTTAGCGATACGGGCATTGGGATCAGCCAGAAAGACCAGCAACGTCTATTTAGCACCTTTGTACAGGTTGACTCATCGTCCACGCGTAAATACGGCGGTACTGGACTCGGTCTGACCATATCCAAAACCCTTGCGGAAATGATGAACGGGGAAATCGGTGTCGACAGCAAAATTAATCAAGGCTCAACGTTCTGGTTCACTTTTTCCCACGCCAAACAGGCATCCCAGGACAAAGCCTATTGGAGTAACTTGCCGCTTACCGGTTATCGGGTGCTGTTATATGACGCCAATCAGGCCGCGCGTCTGGCGGTCCAGCACCTGCTGGAGCATTGGGGCATTGATGTCATAACACTAACGACAATCTCCGACGTCCATAATCATGTTGAAATCGCCGAAAAAAGCGTACCTTTTGACCTCATTGTACTGGGCCTCTCCCGCCAGGAGACACAACCGGGGTTGCTCAACGGCCAGATTGAATCAATCAGGAATGTCACGCCCTGCAATATCATTGCATTGGTAAACAGCGCCGAGGCTAAAATATTCGCGGATATCCGTTCATCGGGCATTAACGCCGCATTGTCAAAACCGGTCAGATACGGTGAATTTCATCAGCTACTGTGCAAGATGTTGGTGCCCGATAACGCCTTGCTTGAATACACCGGTTCCGAACAACGCAATCCGGTTACAGTAGTTACCGACGATCAATCACATGTTCCTCCGCTGACCAAAGAAAACGTATCAGATGATACGAGTGATGCCTCAACATTACCGCTGCACGACACCACAATACTGGTGGTTGAAGATCAGGAAACCAATGCCCGGCTAATCGACATCATGTTGCAACAGGCGGGCGCCACCAGCGTCGTTGTCAGCAATGGTCAGCAAGCACTTGATGCGGTCACTCATGGTTCCTATGACGTAATCTTGATGGACATCCAGATGCCGGAAATGAATGGCGTGGAAGCCACCAGACGCATCAGAACACTGGATAATAATAATTGCGATATTCCGATATTTGCATTAACCGCCAACACTGTTCAGGAAGACCAAGCAACGTACCTGGCCGCCGGTATGAATGACGTGCTTGTCAAGCCAGTGGACGAAGAACTGTTGATCAATATGATTTTGGATGCTGTACATCCGGAACGCTATGCCGACAGCGCCATGCCCATCACGAACCAGAAGCTACAAAAGACAAATAGCCACACGAATCCCGAGTCAGCGGTATCGCGAACCAATCAAAAAGCCTATATCAATGTTCATCACTACAAAAGCAAACTCGCTGAATCCAAGAAGGAACTGTCCAGGGAAATGTACAAACTTCTGGTAAAAGAATTACCCGGATTCCAAAACCTTATCAACCAGGCGTTCAAGGATGGCGATTTCGCCATGATGGACCATCATGCTCATAAGTTACATGGCGCAACGGCATATTGCGATGTACCTGCATTAAAAGATGCAGTGGAATCGCTGGAAATCTCGATCAAGAAAAAACATAGCGATACTACGATTCGGGCTAAACTCAAAGTGTTAAATATGGAAATTGACACTATCATAACGCCGGTGTCCGATACCCATTGAGTTTGCCTTTTATCCCCTCAAATCAACCGGAATCTGTTATTTGTAACAACCAAACGTTGTCGCTTCACCCTAAATGTCCTTTTCACTCTGACTCTTCTGTACAGTATACTGTTATACACGGTAATTGCTTTACATGCATCATCGATAGCACCAGCACTACCGGCTTGCTACACTTGCTGTAACTATTCGATGGTATATTGGTCAAACAATAGCGGTTATGTCATCTTTCTATGAGCCAATGTATTTGCAACACCTAATTAACACCTACGGATACGCCATTGTTCTAATCGGTACCTTTCTAGAAGGCGAAACCATACTTGTAATGGCTGGAATCGCGGCCAAGCTGGGCTATCTGAAATTGCCCTGGGTAGCACTCGCAGCTTTTGCCGGATCGCTGGCTGGTGATCAATTGTATTTTCATCTCGGCAGACGCTATGGTACCCGGATACTGCGCCGAAGGAAAAACTGGGACGCCAAAATTAAACGGGTTTATTCGACTTACAGTCGATACGAGATAGCCGTATTGCTGGGTTTTCGTTTTGCATACGGCTTACGAACTGCCACACCGATTGCACTTGGTGCGGGCAGGATGGTATCGCCGTTAAAATTCCTCATGTTCAACGCCGTAAGTGCGGCACTATGGTCCGTGTTTGTCAGCACCCTGGGATTCATCATCGGCCACGGCGCCGAACTAATACTCGGTAACATTAAACGCTATGAAATCGCTATTATGTCTATGGTGGCGGCCGTTGGCTTCGGTATCTGGGCATGGCAACGGTGGCGGAAATAACACCACTGCCAACATCATTGATGCAGTTCACCATGATAGCGCTCGGTAACCTTGCCAATATCCACGGTGGGTTCCGGGAAGCGCATGTTGAGGTTTTCCAGGTATTCCACAACGATTCGTGAAATAGCCAGGTTACGAAACCATTTATGGTTGGCGGGTATCACGAACCAGGGTGCATAGTCCGTGCTGCAGCGGTTCAGCACGTCTTCATAGGCACGCTGATAGTCATCCCATAATTCGCGCTCATTATAATCTGCTTCACTGATCTTCCACTGTCGATTAGGGTCGGTAAGTCGTTTTTTAAAGCGTTTCAGTTGTTCGTCCTTGCTGATATGGAGAAAAAACTTGAGTATATGCACTTTATTGTCAAATAAATAACGCTCAAAACTATTGATGGCACCATAGCGTCCCAAC
>JASFOJ010000012.1:0-56851 GCA_050116575.1 Gammaproteobacteria bacterium
ATCCCACCGCCAAGCGGCGCGGATTGTTCAACGAGCTTTGATCCACCAGTGCCTGGACTTCGATGAGTATTGGCCGGGTGCCCTCCCATAGCACCAGCACCACACTGCCGGGCACCGGTTCCTCGCCGCGGCTCAGAAAAATCGCCGAGGGATTTTTCACTTCCTTCAGGCCCTTGTCGGTCATGGCAAACACGCCCAGTTCGTTGACGGGACCAAATCGGTTTTTGGTACCGCGCAAGGTCCGGAATCGGCTGTCATCGGAGCCTTCGAGCATAACGGAACAGTCAATCATGTGCTCGAGCACTTTCGGTCCGGCCAGCGTGCCGTCTTTGGTCACGTGGCCGATAAGAATTAGTATGGTCCCGGTTTGTTTGGCAAAGCGTGTCAGGTAAGCGGCGCTTTCGCGCACCTGCGCCACGCCGCCAGGCGCGGACTGTACGTCGTTGAGATACATTACCTGGATGGAGTCAATGAGCAGGATTTTGGGCTTCAGTTCGTTGGCCGTTGTGCTGATGGACATGACGTCGGTTTCCGCCAGCATTTTGAGATCAGTGGTGGTCAGTCCCAGACGATGAGCCCGCAAAGCGATTTGTTGCAGGGATTCCTCACCGGTCACATACAGCGCACTCATTTGTTGCGACAAATGACATAGCACCTGTAACAGCAAAGTACTTTTGCCTGCCCCCGGATGGCCGCCAACCAGGATGGCAGAGCCCTCTACAAAACCGCCCCCCAGCACCCGGTCCAGTTCCAGTGTACCGGAGGCAATGCGTGGCGTTTGTTCCAGCGCCACTTCATTGAGCGACTGCACCCGGGAGCGCTCACCGGCATAGCCTTCAAACCGGGGTTGTTGGCTGGCCTGCTTTTTGGTGCTGATGACAAACTCGGTCAGGGTATTCCAGGCACCGCAATTGTCACACTGGCCCTGCCATTTTGTATAGTCGGCACCGCAATCGTTACAAACATAGGCGGTTTTGCGTTTGGCCATGGGTGTTAAATGTAACCTCGTTTTATGTTACCCAAAATAAACAGGTGAGAAATAATCATTTGAATGATCCACCGCTTTCAGGCTTGCCTTACCAATGAATAAGTTCGATCGTCAATCCGGTATTGACCGCCTGTGCGGCGGGCTCCTGAACAATACCACCCGTTGAAATGGCACTGCGAATTTTAAATTAGAAACACTGCGCGGACCAGTCAATTGACAGGTTTGGTTTTTAGATCCGCGCAGCGCACAGCAAAGTGGTAAATCCGAAAAAATGTGTCGCGGGTATGTTTCTATTTTATTGTGAAATGACTTTACTATGGGCAAACCGCTTGTGCTAGTTCTTCTCCACAAACTTGACACGCTGAGTCACGTGACACAATAGTTCGTAGGCAATCGTACCGGCACTGCGCGCCACCTCTTCGACCGCCAGCCCTTCGCCCCATAAAATAACGGGATCACCCACCCGGGCCTCCGGTTGTTCGCGCAGATCAACGCAAATCATATCCATGGATACGCGGCCAATTAGCGCAGCGCGTTTGCCGTTAACCAGGACGGGTGTGCCCGAGGGTGCGTGCCGCGGGTAACCATCCCCATAACCAATGGCCACGACCCCCACAGGCATGTCTTCAGGACAGGCCCATTCGCCCCCATAGCCAATGGCGGAATCCTTCTTCTGAAAATTAACGGCGATCAGCTCACTGCTAAGGGTCATTACCGGTTCGAGCTGATGATCAAGACCGGTACCGGTACTAAAGGGCGTTATGCCGTATAACATGATGCCGGGTCTGACAAAATCCATGTGGGTTTCCGGCCAGCCAACAATGCCGCCGGAATTGGCAATGGATTTCTGCCCTTCCATTCCCTGCGTCACCTGCTCAAACAGTTTCACCTGCATTTTGGTAACAATATCCTTGGGGTTGTCGGCGTTGGCAAGATGTGTCATCAAATACACTTCCTTGACCAGGGACACCGCCTGCAGACGTTGCCAGATAATGGGCACGATATCGGGCGGAAATCCCAGCCGGTGCATGCCGGTATCGATCTTCAGCCAGACATTAATGCGAGAGGCGGCCGCCGAGGCGCCGCGGGCGTATTCTTCCAGCATTTCCAGTTGCGATATGTGGTGGATAACCACCTCGACGTTTTGCAATCCCGCTTTACTGAATTCCGAGGCTTCAAATACCCCTTCGAGCAACACAATAGGTTTGCGGATACTTTTGTTACGCAAAGACAGGGCTTCGTCGAGGCTGGCAACGCCAAATTTGTCGGCGGCCTCCAGCGCTTTGGCAACGCACAATATACCGTGACCGTAGCCGTCGGCTTTAATAATGGCAATCGTTTGGGAATTGGGGGCAAACTGCTTAACGCGCTCAAGATTATGGCGCAGGGCCTTGAGGTTAATCGTCGCCGTTGTCGCGCGACTCATGCATATCCTTCGTCTTCGTACATGTTGCTGGCCACATAGTTTTCGAAACGGGTGTATTGGCCGATAAACGTCAGCCTTACCGTGCCAATGGGGCCGTTACGTTGTTTGCCGATAATAATCTCGGCAATACCCTTATCCGGACTGTCTTCATTGTAGACTTCATCACGGTAAATAAATGTGATCACGTCAGCATCCTGCTCAATGGCACCGGACTCACGCAGATCGGACATCACCGGGCGTTTGTTGGGACGCTGTTCCAAACTGCGGTTGAGCTGTGACAGTGCAATAATGGGAACCTCCAATTCCTTGGCCAGCCCCTTCAACGACCGGGAAATTTCGGAAATCTCGTTGGTCCGGTTTTCCGAACCACGCAATTGCATCAATTGCAGGTAGTCAATAACAATCAGGCCGAGCCCGTGCTCGCGCATTAAACGCCGCGCCCGCGAGCGCAGCTCGGTGGGCGTCAGTGCCGGGGTATCATCGATAAACAACGGTGCTTCCGCCAGCTGCCCGACGGCGTGCGTTAAACGTGGCCAATCATCATCGTCCAGTTTACCGGTGCGTACACGGTGCTGGTCGATGCGGCCAAGGGATGACAGCATACGCATTGCCAACTGTTCACCCGGCATTTCCATACTAAAAACCGCCGTGGGTATCTGCATCTTTACCGCAGCGTGTTCGGCAATATTCATGGCAAACGTGGTTTTCCCCATGGAAGGCCGCCCGGCAACAATCACGAGATCGGACGACTGCAGCCCGGACGTCATCTCGTCGAAATCATTAAATCCGGTGGGTACCCCGGTGATAGGATTATCCTGTTGAAACAGCGCGTCAATACGATCGACGGCCTTAACCAGTAGATCCTTGATGGAAACGAATTCCCGGCGGCCGCGCGCACCTTGCTCGGCAATTTTAAATACCAGTTTTTCGGCGTTGTCCAGCAACTCTTCACTGGTGCGCCCTTCGGTTTCGTAGCAACTGGTGCTGATGTGATGGCCAACGGAGATTAACTGCCGCAATACCGACCGTTCGCGTACGATCTTGGCATAGGCCAGAATGTTGGCGACGCTGGGCGTATTTTGGGCGAGCGAACCCAGATAGGCCAAACCACCGGCGGCTTCCAGCAAATTGTTGCTCTCGAGCCATTCAGACAACGTTACCACGTCAAACGGATTAGCCCGGTCCGCCAGCGTCGATATAGCACGAAATATCAACCGGTGATCGCGGCGATAAAAATCTTCTTCGACGACGATATCGGAAATTTTATCCCACGCCGAATTGTCGAGCATCAGCCCGCCCAGCACGGACTGCTCCGCCTCAACCGAATGAGGCGCAACCTTGAGAGCTTCCGCGGCAAGGTCAACAGTATTATTGGAGGAAACGGCTGGTTCTGTCATATTTCTTACAGCGTTTTAGTTTTTCTAAGAATCAGTTAAATACAACACCGGATCAATACAACGATAAATCCATACATATTCATCGGGTTTATACTCAGCCAATCTCACATTTACCCGTTCATTCGCGCTTTAATGTCACAGACCGGCACCCGAATGATGCGTTTGCAGGTTAATGTTTAATCGTTGGAAAATTTTACACTGTTACAATATCGCAATGTATACTCGAATTGGTTGCATACACACATTGCCTGTTGGCTTTCAGTATAAAGCTAAAACCTATTCAATTTAATGGTTTTAAGTCAGGTGTTACAAAATTATTACAGCACAGGAAAGAATAGCAAATCTACTTTACTTTGTGATGCACTAACAACAAAAATTTTTAAAAATATTTTGCACAAGGTACTTGCAAAGAAATGATCATAAGGATAGCCGGCCAAGCTGATATGTAATTTAGATTGGAAATCTAGCTGGCTGTAAAACCTAGTGTTTCAATGGTCGCTAATAAAGGAATGAAATAAATGTGATCAACACGAATTGATTTTATTAATCATGGTCCGGATTACGCAAACATACCAATATCGCGCCCGCCTCGAATCGCAGCGACCTTACTTGACAAAACCCTCTTGACACTACCCTGTCCGCATCACAATTGTGTTATCGATTGTGGTTGTTAACTAGCGTTAGATACGGATAGTTGATAACGGTATAGATGCCGCCTGCCGCATTTTCGCTGCTTTTCTTGCTGTTTTTTTATTGCGTTTCGTTGGCTAACGAATATCAAATATTGGTTGCTAATTAATCGTCGTTGCCTGTCTAGCACGTTTAACGCAATGAAACGGTCGGTGGCTATGTATTCCAGGTGTTCAACGGGCCAATTTTACTTGGCCCGGTCAACCATTATTCCGCGGCAACGTTAATATTTATTTCGGCCACCACATCACTATGCAATTCGACCTCAATGGCGTAATCACCAATCTGGCGAATGGGGCCCGTGGGCAACCGAATTTCACGCTTCTCTACAGGAACCCCGGCATCGGTAATGGCCTGGGCAATGTCCGTTGTTCCCACGGAACCGAACAATTTACCTTCGTCACCGGCTTTGCGGGTAAGGGAAATACTCAGATTGCTGATAGCGTCTTTACGCGCCTCAGCGGTAGCCTGTTTTTCCGCGGCGATGCGTTCCAGTTCCGCGCGGCGGGCTTCGAATTTTTCCACGTTCTCCGGCGTAGCCGGCACCGCTTTGCCCTGGGGGATCAGAAAATTGCGACCGTAGCCGGCCTTAACTCTGACGCTTTCACCCAAATCACCCAGGTTGGCGATCTTTTCCAATAAAATAACATTCATCGTTATCTCTCCACTATTTTGATACAGAATTTCTGTTTATTACTAAATCTTGTCACATTTGATTTTTCTGTTAATCAAAAAAAATTTTTTACCGGTTAATTAATTCTCAAACAGTTTTGTTGACTCGCTTTCTGAAATCCATCCACGTATCGATATAGCCTGTGACGGCGACCAGTTGCGGTACCGTCACCACCAGCACGTACAAACCTACCAGCCAGGCCCAATGCAGACCTTTCTGCGCCACCATGGAATGTACAACAGCAATGCCCTGCAGCACGTATACCATCATGACCACCATTAAAATATCCTTACTGACAATACCGATGGTGCTGTTGGGTAGCAGGGCCAGGCTTGCTATGACCAGCGCAAAAACTGCGTATTGTTTGCCGAACTGCAGGCTGTGAAATTCCTGCCCGAACCCACCGGGGTTGTACAACATCGCCTGCCAGGCACGTGCTATGAACATCGCCAGTACAACATTCAACAAGAACGCCATCGTGACAAAACCCGTCATGATACTGGCCCAGGTCTCGAGGTTTTGCTCAAACACCATCTTTTGGTCGGCCATCATCGATTCCGTCGCCGACGCGAACAACTCATCAAAGTGAGCTTGCCACCAGGTAACCGGATCACCAACCATCAGGTGAAACAGAACAATCACCACCATACCGACGCCGGTAAGCGCCATAATAGCCATCGGCAGCGAGCGCGTGAAACGCAGTAAAGTGCTTGCCATCCACGTTAACAGCAACAACAAAATCAGCGAACCAATGGCCGGTATAGCAAATGCCGTATTGGCAACCAGCATTGTCATCGCCAGCGCCGCCAGGCTGCTGCTGGTCACCAGTAACATGCCCGGTGAAGGCCCAAGGCGTTGCGTCACCAATCCCACAGCCGCTGCGCTAACAACACTCAACAGTGGAAAAATCAGCGATAAAATAGCAAAGCCCGTCGTAAACCCGATCGCCTGGGCCCGCCCCCGCATAATATATGCCGCCAGTGCTTTCATTTTAATGTTATAAAATCGTATTGAATCACATCACCCTCGCGAGGCGATGTCTTCGTCGATTATTGCTGAACTGGTGGAATGAATTATTTATGCGAATCGGTATAAGGCAACAAGGCCAGCGCCCGGGCTCGCTTAATGGCTCTCGCCAACTGGCGCTGATAACGTGCATTGGTGCCGGTAATCCGGCTCGGCACGATCTTGCCGGTTTCGGTGATATAAGCCTTGAGTGTCTGCAAGTCTTTGTAATCTATTTCCTTAACGCCTTCAGCGGTAAAGCGGCAATATTTTCTACGACGAAACATGCGTGACATAACATCCTCTCTATCAATTGTGTTGGGTCGTTCTATAAAACGTTGGTTACCGGATTGCTCAAGCTTCCGCGGCAGCCTCGTTACTGCTTTTCTCAGCCGATTTGTCGTCCGTGTCGTCACGGCGACTGGAATCGTCGGAGGACTCGTCGCGATCCTCTTTTTGTTTGGCCAACGGCGAGGGTTCGGTAACCGCTTCCTTGCGCACCAGGAACATATCGCGAATAACTGCGTCATTAAACCGAAACGCGTTTTTCAGCTCGTCAAAGGTAGCGAGGTCACATTCGATATTCATAAGGATGTAATGTGCTTTGTGCACTTTATTGATGGGATAGGCGAGTTGGCGGCGTCCCCAGTCTTCAAAACGATGAATCTTGCCGCCGGATGATTCAATCATCGAGCGGTATTTTTCCGTCATCGCGGGTACTTGTTCGCTCTGGTCAGGATGGACCAGAAACACGACTTCATAGTGTCTCATGTAGTGCTCCTCAAGGGTTAAACAGCCACCCGCGCGTTGGCGGTGCGGCAAGGAGTTAATGTAGAAAGGCGGCGATTTTACTGTAATTTACTGATTTTTGTCCAGATGAATTCGCCGCCGTCGCAGTACGGGAGACAAAAATATCGAAACCCAAGTGATAACTGATTGATTATATTGAGGAAAAAACAACAGGTGTCAGCCAGGCCGATATTTCGATAAACGCTGGCGTACCGCTTCATACAGGCACACCCCCGTCGCAACCGACACGTTCAGGCTTTCGACACTGCCCTGCATGGGCAGACGCACCAGGTAGTCACACACCTCCTTCGTGAGACGCCGCAAGCCGGAACCTTCGCCACCCATGACCAACGCGATGGATCCGGTCAGATCCAACTCGTACAGGCTCTGTGACGACGTGTCATCGGTACCCACGAACCACACGCCAGCTTCCTGCATAAGGCGCATGGTACGGCTAAGATTGGTGACACTGATGACCGGTACCGTGAACGCCGCTCCACTGGCTACCTTGACCACGGTCGAAGTGAGTGACACGGAACGGTCCTTGGGAATAATGACGGCATCCACACCCGTCGCGTCAGCGGTGCGCAGGCAGGCGCCGAGGTTGTGAGGATCCTGCAGACCGTCCAGCACCAGGAACAACAACGGTTGATCCGGACGCTCCAACATCGCACCCAGCGCGCCCTCGTCGCGCGGTTTAGCCGGTGCGCATCGTGCAACGGTGCCCTGATGCTTACCGCCGCCGGCGCACCGGTCCAGTTGGTCGCGATCGGTGAAGGTAATGGAAATCCCCTTTTGTTTGGCCTGCGCCACCAGTTCCTGGATACGTTTGTCCTGGCGTTTATTATCGACGAGCAGTTCCTTAACGGCGCCGGGATTGGCTTTAAGCAGTGACGCGACTGCGTGCAGACCGAAGATATGCTGGAAATCACTCATGATAATATTGCTAAACGTGCCTCAACCAGGAATCCGGTGCGCTAATCGATTTGCCGTATATTTCAACGCAAAGGCGCCAGGACGCAAAGATAAAAGAAAATACTGAATTAACGTTAATGGTGGAACAATCCTCATACTTTTCTTTTCAATCCATGGCGCAACAGTCACATAACATGCCCCGGTCATGCAGAAAATTATTGGCGGGAATCTATTTCTACTCATAGCAGGATGTAGACCCTTATCCATACACTTTGCGTCTTGGCGTCTTTGCGTTTACAACAATTCAGCGCTGGCGTTTTTTCTTGCGTTTTTGCTGCTTGGCGGTTTTCGACGTACCGGCAGTCTTGCTGCGTCTTTTGGATTTAGACTTTTTGGTTTTAACAGTTTTTTTGGCGGCGCTCTTTTTGACAGCTGCTTTTTTCTTTTTGGAGCCTTTTTTCTTTTTAGCAGCCGGTTGTTTTCGGCTGGGCGCCCGTTTCGTAGTGCGGGCTTTGCGCGCGCCCTTCTCTGCGGTTTTGCCAACTAGATCAAAATCAATGCGCTTTTCATCCAAATCCACCCGCACAACGCGGACAGTGACCTTATCCGCCAACCGATAGACTTCACGGGTACGCTCGCCAATCAGGCAATGTTTAACGGGATCAAAATGATAATAGTCATTGCTTAATGACGTGACATGGGCCAAGCCTTCGACATAAATACCTTTGAGCTCCACAAACAGCCCGAAGCTGGTAACACCGGAAATGATGCCTTCAAAGGTCTCGCCCACTTTATCCATCATGTATTCGCACTTGAGCCAGCTTTCCACGTCGCGGGTGGCATCCTCAGCGCGGCGGTCGGTCATGGAGCATTGTTCGCCGAACCGGGTCATGTCTTCCATGTTATAGCGAAAATCGTGCAGGCTTTTGTTTTTCAACAGGTGGCGGATACCGCGATGCACGAGTAAATCCGGATAACGCCGAATGGGTGACGTAAAGTGGGTATACATGGCCAACGCCAACCCAAAGTGACCGACGTTTTCCGGTGTGTACATGGCCTGCTTAAGACTGCGTAACATCACCGTTTGTATCAAATGGGCATCGGGCCGGTCACCCACCTGCCGAAGTAATTGAGCAAAATCCCTGGCTTCCGGTTGCGCGCCGCCTTCAAGTTTCAATCCCAGCGTTTTTAAAAATTCACGCAGATCGCTGAGCTTGTCGGCATTGGGTAATTCGTGCACCCGGTACAGGGCGGGCATTTCATGCTTGGATAGAAATTTGGCGGCGCAAACGTTTGCCGCAATCATGCACTCTTCGATCAGCCGGTGGGCGTCATTGCGTATCAATGGCACGATACTTTCGATTTTTTTATTGGGCCCGAACTCGATGACCGTTTCCGTGGTTTCGAATTCTATAGCACCACGCTTACGCCGCTGCTTACTGAACGCGCCATACAACTGGTGCAGGTTCTCCAGGTGGGGGACCAGTTGTTCAAAGCGTTTGCGCACCACGACATCACCGTTCAACAGGGCCGCCACATCATCGTAGATCATACGGGCGTGGGACTTCATCACCGCGTCATAAAAACCATAGGATTTAATCGTACCGCTACTGCTGACCTGCATGTCACACACCATACATAACCGATCGACGCCGGGGTTGATCGAGCACAGACCATTGGATAGCAATTCCGGCAGCATAGGAATCACCCGCCCCGGAAAATAAACCGAGTTGCCCCGTTCCTGCGCGGACACATCCAGCGCCGTTTCAGGCTTCACATAATGCGACACGTCGGCAATAGCCACCAGCAAACGCCAGCCATTGGCGCTGGGTTCACAATACACGGCGTCGTCAAAATCCCTGGCATCGGCGCCGTCGATGGTGACCAACGGCAAATGACGAATATCTTCGCGCCCTTCGATATCCGCCGCACTGACTTCTTCTGAGTATCCCTTTATTTCGGACTCGACACCCTCGGGCCACTGGTGGGGAATTTCATGAGCACGAATCGCAACATCGATTTCCATACCGGGCGCCATGTGTTCACCCAGTACTTCGACAATACGTCCCAGGGGCTGACGCCGTTTGGTGGGTTGCTCCACCAATTCCACCACGACAATCTGGCCTTCCTGCGCGTTACCCTGGAATTCGGGCGGCACGGCGATGTCGTGGGTGATGCGCTTGTTATCGGGATTGACAAAACCGATGCCTTTATTGCGAAAAAAGCGTCCCACGACCGAATGGGTATTGCGCTGTAAAATATCGACAATAGCGCCTTCGCGGCGGCCGCGCCGGTCAATGCCAGAGACCCGGGCGACCACCCGGTCGCCGTGAATCACCGCCCTCATCTGGCGGGCGGACAGAAACAAATCGTCGCTTTTATCGTCCGGGATTAAAAATCCGTAACCGTCGGGATGTGCCGTCACAATGCCACGCACCAGGTCCATTTTGTTCACCAGCCCGTAACCGTCGCGCCGGTTGCGGATCAGCTGGCCATCGCGCTCCATGGCGTTCAGACGCCGCGTCAGCGCCTCGCGATCCCGTTCATCCTCAATTTCCAGCAGTTGCGCCAGTTGCTGCCAGGTCCGCGGTCCATCCTGGTCCGCCAATAACTCCATAATGTATTCGCGGCTGGCAATGGGATGTTCGTATTTTCGCGCTTCGCGCTCAGCAAAGGCGTCATTTTTCTTTTTGTGTTTTGACATTTGGTTTGAGATGATCCGTTGTTTGATAATTGCCGTACCCGACAGGGTTCGCGGAAGATACCATAGTCCGTGTTTCCGCCGGTTTTTATGAGTTGAGCACTAAATAACCGTCATATTTATTGACAGGATGGCGATCGATGGGTAAAGTTGCCGCCGATTATACAAACTCATCGTAGTCGCTGATAGTCAAATCTTAAAGCCGGTTTGCACCTGCCAGATGTCATTTTAGGCGTATTATTGACAGGCGGCTTTAATTCAGTTCTTTAGCTTTAGTGAGATAATAGCCCATTCGCGGGCAAATGCCGAGGTGGCGAAATTGGTAGACGCGCTAGCTTCAGGTGCTAGTGGGGGAAACCCCGTGGAGGTTCAAGTCCTCTCCTCGGCACCAAACTCACAAGTTCAGGTTCTTGAAAACCGATGTAGCCCATACAAGCATTTATTAGTAAGTGCGTTTCCTCCAAACCTGGCATTTCACTCATATTGACCTTCATTTTCGACCATGGCCGCAAAAACGGGACCCGAATCCAGCCGTAGGTGAGCCGAGTTGTTGAACCTTATTTAACGAACAAGAGAAAGTTCGTACCGCTCAATTCTTCAGTTGATCCGTTGACGTTAGCACCGTTAGCGACATTGCTACTTAAGCAAGTTCTGATTTAGTAGTATTTGGCAACTGTAGAGCTTATACCCGCATGGGTAAAAACCTTAGTCTCGTGAAATCACGCCTATATCGTAAAGCCCTTCGAAGCGATTACCTACAATTGCAATCAGAAACATAAGCAATACGTGCAGTCCATGCTTAATGCACAAATGACACGCAATCATACTTTCCTGTACGCTTGCCCCGCAATCCAGGCTCCAACATCAACTTTAGTGTTGATCCGCATCAAAACCCTTTACTCAAAAATCTTATATAAAGAGGATATTCTACGCAGCTACAATTTCCACTGGGTTTTACCAGCGCACTTATGTGTTTGAGTGCTTAGTCAACCGTGGGCACGGTGATGAATGGTTATACAAATAAAAAACGATCCCTTCATATCGTTATTGCGACACTGACCTTCATCCTTGGTGTGTTGGTTTATGTGCTTGACCGTAATCCCCAACAAATCTATTTCCTGACGGGATTCCTCAACCACCCGTTAACAGATGGCTCAGTTTTCGGTGCGATTGGCTCATCACTCCCGTCTTTCACACATGTTTATGCGTTTATTTTATTCACGGCGGCGTTGTTACCGCCAGGACGAAAAGCATATCTAGGCGCCACGTTAGCCTGGTTGGCCACAGACAGCGCCTTTGAAATTGCACAGCATCCCGCCATCGCACCGATAGCCGCCTCGGCCGTACCTGACTGGTTTGCCGGTATTCCCGTGCTTGAAAATACCCGGAACTATTTACTCCATAGCACATTTGATTACTCTGACCTTGCCGCCATCGCAATGGGTGCAATAGCCGCCGCAGTCACCATACTAATAACAACGCGGCAAAAGGGCACAACGACTGACCCCACGACAAACGTCGATAGTGGCGAAGTAACCTTATTCACCTCAACGAATCAATGATTACAACAGGAGGTTGCCATGCACACGCGCCAAATCCGAACATTTGCAAAAACCCTTGGACTGCTTGACGTTCGCAATCGGATTGGCGTCAATCATCGCCACGGGCGGTGGTGGCTCAGACGGCGGCGTCCAGCCCAAACCTTCCGGCAACACCGTCAGCGGCACTGCTGCCAAGGGTCCCATTGATGGGGGAACCGCCAGTGCCTATGCTCTTAACAGCGACGGCACCAAGGGCAGCTTCCTCGATTCGGCGACCACCAACGGTGACGGCACCTTTTCCATTGATCTTGGGAATTATAATGGCGCCGTTATTATTGAAGTGACTGGCGGCACCTACACCGATGAAGCGACAAATGCGCCAGTCGATATGAATACCAACGGCCTTATGTTGCGTACTGCTTTAACCAATGTTTCCGGCAACGTCACAGCCCAGGTTACACCACTAACAGAGATCGCGTTCCAAGTCGCGGAGGCTTCAAGCGGCGGTCTATCTGACAGCAATAATATTGATTCTGCCAATGCCCTGGTCTCCAACCTGATAGGCGGAGCGGACATTCTCACCACGGTTCCGACAGACGTGCTTTGCAGT
This sequence comes from Gammaproteobacteria bacterium, assembly GCA_050116575.1. Taxonomy (GTDB): domain Bacteria; phylum Pseudomonadota; class Gammaproteobacteria; order SZUA-152; family SZUA-152; genus JAKEGK01. The sequence continues at coordinate 12,736 of JASFOJ010000012.1, forward strand.
GGCGCCGATCTGGAGAGCCTTGCCGAACAAAAGTATGGTCTGGCGCTGGCTTCCATATCGCAATTGGCTCAGAACAGGGGAATAAATATAAGCACTGCTATCAATGATATTGCCACCGATCTTACCGACAACAAGATGCTGGATACAACGGGCAGTCTCGTTGAAAACCTGCTCAAGGCGCTGACAGATTTCGCGGGCGGGACCAACAACCAGGCCAGCCCGCAAAGCGTTGAACAATTAACTGCATTGATCACGACTTATACCAATAGCACCGTACCGGATCAGGCATTTACCATGAACGACCTCGCCGGAACCTGGAATGTGGTTGGCCTCGCCACGCCCACAGTAGTCGGTACCGACAACTATATTGTAAATGCTGGTTTTATCACGTTGCAAAATACGGGCGCCTTTACCGACACATGCCTGTTCACATCGGAAGGCGCTTGTGACACACCGTACAGTGGCAGTGGATTAACCATTGACACCACTGGATACATACCCGCCCTGAATCCCGGACCCAGTGAAAAAGATTATAGTTACATGTCGCTGGGAAAAAGCCTTGTGGCCGATTTGTCCGTGGATGAGGCAGACCAACTGCAACGCTTGTCTTTTGCTGTAAAACGCGCGGCGTCTTATTCGCTGGCTGACCTGGAAGGATCCTGGGTATCCATGGTGTTGCGCTCTCCCGTTGCCGGCGGTTCCGCCAATGATCATGCCTTCGCTATTGACTCTGTCGACATCGCGGCGGACGGCTCGGCAACATCGAGCTGCATTGCAAACAGTGGTGGTTGCGGCTTGCCAACCACACTCAGCGGCATAACCATTGACAACGAGGGATTCATTACCGCACCGAACCCCGACCCTGGCTCCACCGTCACCGAAATTCTTGCGTTATCGGCTGATAAGAATGTCCTGGCGGAAATCTCCAAATCCTTTGCCGATCAGCAAATTTTCATTGCATTGCGCAAGGCCAACGACTACAGCATGACGGAATTGGCAGGCACCTGGGTACGGCTGGCCTTCAAAACCCCGTTGGATGCGGATCACAGTTCCATTGCCAACGGAGACTACGGTTTTGATGTCGGTACCTTGATTCTTAATAGCGACGGCAACTTTAATTATACCTGCATTGATACCAGTGACAGCGATCCTTGCGGTACAGCTTCCGGCACCATTCCCGGCGTCGGCGTCTGCAATATTACCGATCCACTGCAACCGGGTGAGTCCGAATGCGGAGTGGTGTCCGCGGGCAAGGATGTCATCGTCAATATGATTGTTGACCGAGATAACGAGACGCAAGAGCTGTCCATTCTCCTGAGGCGTGGCGACTTAAAATCAGTTGGCACCACGTACAACTTCGCCGACTATATGCCTGATGCCGCCCAGGTCGGCTGCACGTCCACATACCAGATCACCGAGGGAACCAATGCCGGCGACCAGTTCACCAACAATGTCGTCGGCACAACAACGGTACCTTATACGTCGGGCTCAGTTCCGGGTATCACGAATGAACGCAGAGATAACGCCAATAGCCTGTTGGACACTTACATTACTTCCAACGACGGCACAACCGTGCGCTTTCTGGGGTATAACGGCTATTACCTTGCCAAGGACTGCGACTTGAGCGCGCCGTCTCCACGGTGGTCCCTGGGCGACATGTACGATGGCATGATCATTGACCAAACAGCAGTGGCACATCAAGTCAATGCCAGCAATCTCAGTGAGTGCATATCGGAGCCCGGCGACCAAAAATTGTTGATAAAAGTCCAGAACGTCACCATCGACACCGGAACTGATGTCGTGACGTATCCCAACGCCATTGCTATGTATACCCTCGATACCAATTATCCATTTACACCTTTAAACTACGACACCCAAGCCGCGGCTTATAACATCACCTTACCCACGACTTTCGAGACCGGTGGTGTATCCGTTACCGACTTTAACGTCTATGCCAACGGTATCGGCGAAATCATCGGCGCTGGCGTGGACGCCGCCACTGGTACAGTAAACGACCCGTATGAATTGGTTGCACAGACATGCCCTTAACCAGGGTCATGTCGCGGCGGCCTGCCCTTCACCGACCTCGGATTGGGCAGTCGCCGCCAATGAATCTGTTGCGCGCTGAGATTAAACCAGGTCCAGGTACAATCAGGCTCGGGTTGACTATCGCGACGGTCTGACCGTCAGATAAAGAGTAAGAATGCATTGACTGCTGCGTATCCGCGCCTATATTTTTATCAGCCTAAAGAAACAGCCATTCCATTCCCACCGTGTAAGCATTTCGTTGGTAGGTATACCGATCCCAGTTTGAACGATTATCGGTGTGCTCGATACCCAGTTGCAGCGTGGCATGCGGGGTAACAATATACCCCAGCGTAACCGCTACCTTGAACTGGTTCTCGATACGCCGTTTCACTTCACCGCCAATGCGGTTGGGGTCGGCGTATTCACTATGGCGGTAGCGCAGACTGGTTTCGAGACGCCAGGCCGGGTTTGATAAATACCGGTACTTCAGATGGAGGATTTGGCGAGTGGGCGAATAACTGTAGAAATCACTACCCACAACACGGTCATGGAGGTCGTATTGTTCATATTGACCGGTCAGGTAAAAGATTCCTGTCCCGGAACTGTGCTTGAGCCGGAGGCGTCCTTTAATGCCCTGCCCCGCCGCGTAATCCACCTCCGGCGTGGCCGCCTTGGCGGATTCGTAATCGAGCCATCCGCCGATCGTCATCGCCGCGCTAATACGGTAGCGTAGTTCAACGTCAGCGTTTATCGCCCTGGTATATGGATCGCCCGCCACGTAACTGGGCGTAACACCCAAATCGCTTTTCAGCTTCCATTGCGTTTGATTTTTGTAGTAACCCAGTTGCACCGTCGCCACAGACACCTCGGTATCCTGGGATTCCCGGTTTTGCAGCGAATAGCCATTAACATTTACATTAAATCCATCGGTACTGTTGCCTGACAACCGCGTCAGGGCGTACAGATTCAATTCCAGGAATTGATCACTGTCGCCGATCTGGTCAAGGGTGGCTGAGTAGGCCTTGTCCTCGTAGCCAACGCGGGTTGACAAATAAATGACCGTAGCTTCCGGCAATATCGATTCATTAACACTTTCATCCAAGCGCATGCGATGCAGCATTTCCCCGGCCAGCATACTGACCTTATGGGAATCACCTTTTTCTTTGGCCTTGGTGAACCACGAGACCGCCTCATCGTTGCGATTCTGTTTAAGCGCAACCAGCCCCAGATTCAAACACGCAAGTTGGGAAAATGCCGGATCTTTTAGCGCCTTGCGAAAATGCGTACGCGCCTTGTTATATTGTTTTGTTTTATATAAAGCCGCTCCCCAGGCATGATGCAATCTAGCGTTATCGTAGCCTCGGTCGGATGCTTTTTTAAAATAACCGATAGCCTTTTGATATCGTTTTTTAGACAGCGCCTGTTTGCCTTTCTGATACCACTGCAACCCCGGATCGGCATCGACCGCATAAGCTACAGTGACTATACCCAGACAAAAAACCAACAGCAGTAGCAATATGATTTTTTTCATAAACAACGGTGGTAAACAAGAACCTTCACTGCCATCACTTACAACGTTATGGCATAAATTTTTATTGGAGTATGGATATTAACTTGCAAAAACCATGCGCTTTCCAATCTCGCCGATGCTTGTCCAGCAGGATTTACGTTTGAGTCACGCCGATAAAAAGCCCCTTCCCGTCAAGGAAGGGGCGCAGTGAATAACGACTCATATGGGTAGAGGTAGAATGTTTGGCTTTATTACGCACCGGGACGCTTGTCAGAGGCATGTTCCGCCGCCCCTGCCGCCGCGTTCCTGGCATTTTCAATGGCACTCTGGGCTTTTTCAGTAGCGTTTGCCACTGCTTCCTGCGCCCGCTCTGAGGCATTGGCCACGGCTTCCTGTGCCTTGGCGGTGGCATTGGCCACGACCTCCGCGGCGTCAACGGCATCATTGGCAACGTCCTCGACGGCTTGTGCCGTCATATTTTCCATGTCATCGCCGGCATCCATGTCACCAGAATCAGCCATATCGCCGCTATCATCGTTCATGTCGCCGGAATCAGCCATGTCACCGCTATCATCGTTCGCGTCACCCATATCATCCCCGGTGTCATCACCCGGTTCACCTTGATGAGCGGCCCGAACTTCATTAGCGCGCGACAATCCATAACCTTCACGCTGCTGCGCGCGTTCCACCGCTCTGTCCGATGCTGTCTCAGGCAGGCTCAGTTCCCGCATTGCGGCATCAGGCAGTTCAGCCATGGAATCCACCGCCTGCATAGAGACATCTTCGACATCGGTCGTATCCATAGCATACCCAGCGGACGCTGTACCAAGGGCAACAGCTGCCACAATCAGTTTTAATTTCATAGTATTTCCTCCATCGATGTAACGAATCAAAAGAACAAAAATTCGATAACGAACCAGATTTGGAATTTTTCGCCGGTACCCGCCCAGGGTTGAGCGCTAAACTAATAAATGTACCAGTGAAAACCCGGCTGCACACTTTGCTTGTTATTGCGCTTGTTATTTCGCGAGTGGGCGCAATAGGTATTGTTATGGTCTCGTCGATATATAACGCTCGAGCCACTCGATACGTTGATCTTGATTTTGAATATACCTGCCGAATCTGCGACCCAGGTCTAATAACGGGCTGATATTCGGACCCTGGCAATATTTAACTTACTGTTTTTATTTGTATTTCCGCAATCAAACCCACCACGTTACATCGATACAACTTCACATTGTGTTGACAATCTGAGGTCTCGCCAAATGACTGAGACTTGCGCAGACGCCATCAGGCAACCATATCATAAAAGCGCTATTAGTGATTCCCATAGGGTAATGTTCGCGAACACCATTTTACGAAGCCCATGGCCACCTACTCCCGCGTAGCCACCAACGAACTTAACAGGCTCGTAGAGGTCACTATCGTTCATAGCGTTTGACTATGAAACGATAACAGGCCGGATTTCTGCTATGGTTTATAGTTGTTGGCGACCGGACGATTTTCTGCACCGAATATCGATCTACGTAATTCTATTCTTGTTTTGGGGGAGTACTGACTATGAATAATTCATTAACAATCCATGGATACCATTGGCGGCGTATCGCAATTGCAGTACTGCTGCTGTTCAGCATAGCTGTGCAGGCAAACGCAGAAACTCTGCTTAAACCTTACATACTCGCGGCAACCACATCCGGCGACATCGCGAGCGTTGTTAGCGATACCAAAGGCAAACTGACCGCTGCCGGTTTCGAGGTAGTGGGAGAATATTCACCCTACCCGGATGCAGCCATTATTGCTGTCACCAACGATGCATTGAAAAACAATGCCGCGGCTTCCGACTTCGGCGCATTTGGCGCCGCGCAGCGTGTAACAGTTACGAAAGTCAAGGACCAGATACAGGTGGCATTCACCAATCCTGTTTATATGGCTAATGCTTATCGGATGAAATCGGATCTGTCCGGTGTGGCCGATCAGCTAAAGCAAACACTGGGTGATCAGGGGGAATATGGCCCTGATGAAGGACTGAGCGCGGAAGACTTACGTGACTACCAATATAAATGGTTAATGCCCTATTTTTATGATCGCCTTCAGTTAGCTACGTATAAAAGTTACGACGCCGCCGTCGAAAACGTCGAAAAGGCCCTGCAGTCCGATAACAAGGGCGGTGTCGAAAAAGTTTACCGTATTGACCTACCTGGCAAGCAGGAAACGGTAATCGGTGTACATATGAAAGGACCTGAAAACGTGGAATGCAGCGGCGATCAATACATTATGAGCCGAATCGACTTTAAAGACACACGCTCCACCGGCCATTTGCCCTATGAGGTGGTGATATCGGGCAACAAGGTTTATGCGCTACCCGCTGAATTCAGGATTGCCATCAGTTTTCCGGATTTATCCATGATCGGCAGCAACAGTTTTGCATCCATAATGTGCGCGCCCAATGCGATACAAAAAGCACTTACCTTTGGGACCGGTGGCAAGCTGGAAGACGATTTCTAATACACGCACAAATAAAAAAACCCTCTCCCCGTCGGGGAGAGGGTTTGTCTGTTCTGTTGCGTATTTTATCTGCTCTGCGTTTTTATCTATCGCACAAGAACACTCTTAGTTTGCTTTTTCAGGCACGACTTTCAGCAATCCCCTACCTTCGAACATAGTGCCGTCTTTTAGTTTACCCTTGAGAATGCCTTCCAGGTCACCCTTACGGAAAGACGCCGCCTGATTGTCAAAATGACAAACCATATCAGCTACCCCATCATGGTTAATATCGCTGCGTGATTTGTTGCATTTTTCCAGACTGGCTTCGTCACCGTCATGACCGAAAGTCAACGATTCAACATCAACCTCTGCAGGATCGAATTCGCGGCTGGATAACAACGCCACCGGTACCCGGCCGCGAGCTTTCGGATTCAACGGCGCAACCTCGTTGTGCCCGGGCTTGATCGAAATATTCATATTCACCACCGGGCTGCTGACACCGGACACCACCAGTTTATAATCACCGTTACGCGGATAAGCGCTGCGTGCCGTACCACCACTGGTGAAATAGCGCGGATAATGACTCACACCCACATAGTAGTTTCCGGTCGCCGGCAACACGAAATTATCGATGCGCGAATCATAAACGTAATTGCTGCCTTCATCCAGCGGATAACTGTCGTCATTCAATCGCAACATCGTATAGTCGGGACCGTCGCTGAATACGGCGATTACCGTATCAACGCTTCGCATCCCGCCCATGCCGCCATCGATATCAATAGTAACCACGTCTCCGGCCTGACCAAAGAATTTGTAAAAATCCAGGTCCTCCACCGCAGTTCCCGACACAACGCCCAATACGCCGTCCAGATCAAACTCGCCTGAACCCGGCGTTATGAATTGCGCCAGGGCAACGGGATTATTTTGTTCTACCTCGGCCTCGTCAGCCAGAATTGACTGACTGCAAACCAGACCTGCACCAAGAACAGATACGTAGATATAATTTAATACTTTTTTCATGTTTACTCCTATACCGCGTCAAGAAACATGAGAATCCTTCTTTCACATTAAAGAAGTTCCATTCCTGGTCCTTAACCTCTTTTTCCAAACCAAATCTTGCTCCCATCTGTATCGAAACTAACGGCGATTACTTAAATCCAGAGAATTTAAGTCGAGATTAGAATTCTGAATAAGTCCGTCACGGAAAAATGCAATTGGCCAACACAGAGGGCTCCGCAACACAATGATTTATTTAAAGTTATGACAGCAAGTTCAATGTCGGCGAAACTGGTAGAAAGGGAGTTTTATACCGTTTTTTCCGGGTATATGGTCGAAACCGATATTGTAATTTTCCTATTTCGCGATGTCTGTCACGCTATAAACGTGAAGCATGCATAATCATTGCATTTCCAAAAATAGAACACTAAGAACGATGGAGTAATATAAATCGAAAAGGCATGACTAAAATGATGCCCTTCAGGTTTGTCTAGAACATGGCCGCAGTACAAATGAAGACCATCTCTTTTTGGGCATTTCGAATAGCTTTGTGGCTGCGTTCGCTATGAAATTCCTGCAATTTTCCCTTTAACGCGTCGGCAAAAATATCGCCGTAATCGGCGGCTTTCAGGCTTTTTTCCCGGATGTACATTTCGCCAATGCTGATTTCGTAAGGTTGCAGGCAATCGGTTTCAATCAGCTTTTCGATTTGGCCGGTATGTACCTCAAACCCGTTAACATTAAACAACGTTAAATTACGGCTGCCGTCAAATTGCACTTTCAGTTGCTTGACCCGTTTCACCAGTTCAGCGCGGGTATATTCAACCGGCGGTATATCAAGCACTTTTAACCTGGCCGCACCAATATTTGCATAGCTGTATACCGTAAGCCCTAATGCCGCAAACGTTGCCTGGTTCAATGCGCCGGTAACCTCTAAATTGTTATCCCATTGAAACTTGGCAATTGCGCGCCGCGTTTTTTTACCCATAATGCCGTCCGCCGGTCCCGGATTGTATCCTTCGTGCATCAAGCGCATTTGAACATGGTATACGACGCGGCTACGATCGGCTGCCTGTAGCGCTGCACAGGGGACGAGTAAACCGAGCAGCAACAAGGCAGCAGCCCGAAATAATGTGGTGCGTTTATGGTGTGACCGTTGGGTTTGCGATTTGTCTATCACTTTTCCGTCAATCATTGTGATTTTTCGATAGCAATGGGCGCAAAGCAAAGACCAGTATAAGGATTTTATGATTTACAGGCAGTGGATACACGCAGACCGATACTTGCTTATTCATGTGTGCGCTTAACCAGCATGCCGACGGCGGCACAATGGGAAGCCGGTTTATAGCCGATTCACGGACAACTAAACGACAAGCAATTATTCAAAAGGGTGACGCAAAATAATGGTTTCCGAGCGATCGGGGCCGGTGGAGACAATATCAATAGGGCGTTCAGCGATGTCTTCAATGCGTTTCAGATAAGCCTGTGCGTTGGCCGGCAAATCCGAATATTGTTTGATTCCCACCGTCGATTCTTTCCAGCCGGGCATTTCTTCATATACCGGTGTACAGGCCGCGTACGCGTCGCCACCGACGGGAGGCGTTTTACGGTCCTCGCCATTACATTGATAGCCGACGCAGATGGCGATCTTATCCAGACCGTCCAGCACATCCAGTTTGGTGATACACAGCCCCGAAACACTGTTAACCTGGTTGGAACGGCGCAATGCCACCGCATCAAACCAACCGCAACGCCGCGCCCGGCCGGTCGTGGCGCCGAACTCGTGGCCTTTTTCCGCCAAATGCTTGCCGTGGGCGTCGTCCAGTTCCGTGGGAAAGGGACCGGAACCCACACGGGTCGTGTAAGCCTTGGTAATACCCAACACGTAATCAATTGCTCTGGGGCCAACGCCGCTGCCTGTCGCTGCATTGCCGGCCGTGGTATTGGATGATGTCACGTAAGGATAAGTCCCATGGTCGATGTCGAGTAGCGCGCCCTGCGCGCCTTCGAACATGATACTGTCCCCCTGTTGCTGATACTCATATAGTATTTCCGGGATGTCCGCAATCAATGGAATAAGGCGCTCGCCCAGAGACAGTGTTTGATCAAGGACCTGCTGAAAATCGATGGTGTCCGTTTTATAATAGTTTTTCAACGCGAAGTTATGGTAATCCAGCACCTCACCTAATTTCGCGGCAAATTTTTTGCGATGTAATAAATCGCCCACCCTTAAACCGCGGCGGGAAACCTTGTCTTCGTAGGCAGGACCGATACCGCGCCCCGTGGTACCAATAGCGGATTTGCCACGGGCGATTTCCCGCGCATGGTCCAGTGCAACGTGATAAGGCAATATTAACGGACAGGCTTCACTGATGTTGAGACTGGAGCTAACAGGCACGCCACGAGCTTCCAGCATCTCCATTTCTTCCACCAACGCTTCCGGCGAAATAACAACACCGTTACCAATAAGACACTGCACACCGTCGCGCAGCACACCGGAGGGTATAAGGTGCAAAACGGTTTTTTCACCGTTGATTACCAACGTGTGTCCCGCATTGTGTCCGCCCTGAAAACGCACCACGGCTTTGGCCTGATCCGTCAGCAGATCAACAATTTTCCCTTTGCCCTCATCTCCCCATTGGGTACCGATTACGACTACGTTTTTTCCCATTGTCAGGTTTCCTGGTTATATGAACCGGCTTCTATGTGCCGTTGAAACTACTTGCTGGTTTTAGTTACTACCCAGCTATTTTTTTCTTTAATCAGTTGACGGTCACATCCCATTTGTTCCGCGCCGCCGGTCTGCCCCGGCAATGCACAAATGACGCGCTCTCCTTTGGCGCGCAATTGGGCAATAACCTCCTGCAGCGCATCGTCATCATCTGCGGGCGCAAAGATACCGGCGGGTGTGCTATCGCCCGCTGCCTGTGAGTACTCCATCAACGCCCGCAGGTCGGCGGTAAACCCCGTTGCCGGACGAGCGCGGCCAAAGGCTTCTCCGATATGGTCATAACGACCGCCCTGGGCAATGGATTGCCCGATACCCGGTATATAAGCCGCGAACACCACACCCGTATGATAATTATACCCGCGAAGTTCCGCCAGATCGAAATGCAGCTGAACCCCGGGATTGTGTTTTTGCAGCTGCACAGCAATCGTTTCAAGGTTTTCAATCGCTTTGGAGACCTCAGGGTCCGCTGATTTGAGCTTTTGGCGCACGGTCGCCAGGATATCTGCCCCGCCGTTGAGCCAAATCAGCTCCGCCAGCATCGCGCGCACCTTTTCCGGCATATCAACATCCCGCAGCAGTGCCGCCAGTTCCGGCGCCGCCTTGCGTTGCAGGATATCAAATAGCAGCGATTCACGGGTGGGATCAAGACCGGCCTGATTGGCCAGGGCTCGAAAAATGCCCACGTGCCCCAGATCCAGGTGGATCTCGCCAACTCGAATCTGATCCAGCACTGCCAGCATTAATCGAATCACTTCGGTATCGCTTTCGATACCGGCATGACCGTATAGCTCCGCACCGATTTGCATAAGGCTGCGCTTGTTGGACAGATCATCAGCGTGGGTGCGCAACACGGTTCCCATGTAACACAAACGGGTGGGCTGTTCCCGTCCCAGTTGATGGGCATCGATACGGGCCACCTGCGGCGTCATATCGGCGCGAATACCCATCATCCGCCCGCTTTGCTGATCCACGAGCTTGAACGTTTGCAGATCGAGGTCGCCACCGATCCCCGTCAACAGGGAGTCAGTGTATTCAACAAAAGGGGGAATAACCAGTTCGTATCCCCAACAAACGAACAGGTCCAGTAATTGGCGGCGCAGCTTTTCAATTTGCCACGCGTCGCCCGGGAGTTGTTCTTCGATGCCTTCCGGCAAAACCCAACGGTTGTTATCCATGACAGATAATTCTTATCGTTTATTTATAATATTCAACGTTATTTTGAACGAAAATCTCGACAAGTCTTTACGACATCTTTCAACGACAATAATGCGATACCCGTTTGTGCTAGTGGTTAACAAAATACAACAACAACACACCGGCCACCATACTGGCAACTCCCCCGCTGCGCAGGCTCTTGTCATCCATTTGTGAGATCATGTGCATGGCTTGCCTGAAAACGGCAGGATTTAAAAAGGGCAATAAGCCTTCAACCACCAAAACCAACGCCAGTGCGCGCAGCAAGTCGTGCCACATGACTATTCAATCCTGCCCTTAATCGCGTTCATCCCGTTACAGCATACACAAGATAACCATCCTCATAGGATACGGAACTGTCATTCATGTGCTGTTGGGCGAAACCGGTAACAGGGCGAACCGTATATCAACGGAACCATCGCTGCAATAACGGGATAATTGGCGCCGCTAGTCCACATTGACAACAGGCCACAAACCGTTTCCAGTCATTGGTTATCAGTGCTGGTGCCGTAGTTACCATAGCAAAGACTGGTTAAACCTGTAACCGGGACCGCTGAGCGTTACTCTGCAGGGTCCCGGTTCCGTGATAGCACGGCAGAGTGTTTGATGTCACTTGAAATACTTAAAAAACTCGCTTGTGGGCTGCAACACCAGAACATCATCTTTGCTGGAGAACGTCTTTCGATAGGCATTCAAACTGCGGTACAAGCCATAAAACTCCTTGTCCTTATTATAGGCTTCCGCGTAGACATTGGCCGCAATCTTGTCGCCTTCACCACGCACCTTCTCCGCGTCGCGGAAGGCCTCGGCCAAAATCACTGTCCGTTCCTTATCTGCCTTGGCTCGTATCGTTTCCGCCACCCGCTCACCTTCTGCACGCAATTCCTTGGCGACACGCTCGCGCTCGGCTTCCATGCGATGATAGACGGATTCGCTGATTTTCTGATCCAGGTCAATACGCTTGATGCGCACATCAACAATGTCGATTCCAAATTCCTTGGCCCGCTTGTTAGCGGTAACCGTCAGTATGTCCATAATCTCACTGCGTTCACCGGACACCACCTCAACAATGGTTCGCTTACCGAATTCGCCACGCAGGTTATCCTTGATGAACTGGGACAAGCGGATATTGGCGCGCAATACATCACCGCCGGTGGCGGTATAGTATTTGGCAACATCTGCGATACGCCACTTCACAAACGCATCAACGATCAGGTTCTTCTTCTCGTCAGTGAGATAACGCTCTGGTTCTGAATCCATCGTCTGAATACGGGAATCGAACTTTTTGACATTGTTTACGAAAGGCACTTTCCAGTGTAAACCCGGACCAAAATCGGTGCTGACGATTTCGCCAAATTTAAACATGATGGCCTTTTCACGCTCGCTGACAGTAAAAAACGACATGGATCCCACGATTAAAACCGCAAGAATAACAATTAGACTAATGATTCTTCCCTGGGTCATATTATCGGCCTCCCCTGGTCGTAGAGCGCGAAGTGCGTGAACTGTCTCTCAGCGGCTGCCGGGTGCTGGTACTGGATGGTGACGTTGACCCACTGGTGTCGCGGTCTGCGGAGAGATTATGTGCAGCACCGCCCTGGATCATTTTATCCAATGGCAAATACATCAGGTTGTTGCTGCCCTTGACATCCACGAGCACTTTACTGGTTTTTTCCATCACAGATTCCACGGCATCAATGTACAGGCGTTTACGCGTCACTTCCGGTGCTTTTTTATATTCTTCCAGTATCTGCAGAAAGCGGGCGGTTTCACCCTGAGCTTCGGCTATGACCTGTTCCTTGTATGCCAGCGCGTCTTCCTTGGCCCTGGCTGCCTTACCACGCGCCCGTGGCAACACATCATTGGCATAGGCTTCCGCCTGGTTCTTGAGGCGTTCTTCATCCTCACGGGCCTTTACGGCATCATCAAATGCATCCTGAACCTGTTCCGGAGGCTGCGCGTCCTGCATGTTAACGCTGGTAACTACCAGACCGGTTTTATAGCGATCCAGGATTTCCTGCATCAGGTGCCTGACTTGGGCAGCGATTTCTGTGCGCCCCTCAGTGAGAATAAAATCCATATTGTTTTTGCCAATGATTTCCCGCAGCGCGCTTTCCGCGGCCTGGCGCAGCGTACCATCCGGATCCACCACGTTAAACAGATAGTCACTGGCACTTTTGATTTTGTACTGGACGGCAAGTCGGATATCCACGATATTTTCGTCCTGGGTCAACATCAGCGATTCTTCCTCCAGGGGACGTGTACCGCGCCGGCCCGTGGTGGACTCCGAGCGGTAACCGATGCGGGCGTCGCGGACGTTTTCAATATCCACCATTTCATAACTTTCGATCAGCGGCGCGATCCACTGCAAACCCGGCATGGTGGTTTCTTTATACTTGCCAAATTGGAGCACGACAGCCCGCTTACCTTCATCAACGGTATAGAACCCCATCACGCCCCAGATGGCGACGATCACCACGATGATTAAACCGATACCAACCGAGCTGATACCACGGCCACCCGAACCACCACCGCCTGAGCGGCCGGAACCGCCACCCCCAAACAGGGAGCCAAATTTCTCCTGCATTTTCTTTACGACTTCATCAAGGTCGGGGGGGCCACCTCCCTGGTTGCCGCCTCCGCCGCCACCCCAGGGATCTTTGTCTTTACCAGAACCTCCTGGTTCGTTCCAGGCCATGCAATACTCCAATTAAATTGTTGAATGGTTAAAAATGCAGCACCATCAATGATGCCGATGAATAAATCATTTTTTCGTTGGTCAATGTAAAAGCTGAATTTTAGGTTGCCGGGACGTTACCCGCAAGAGTTAATAATTTGTTTATCCGGCCCTTTTTTTAATATCACGCCTTCTTCCCGCTGGATGAATTCAAGATTTTGATCAGTGATTTCAACCTCCAGCAGCAAATCGCCGCTCTCGTCGCTGCATTCACGCAGCACGTTGCCCTGCTGATACAGCAATGCGCGTAAGCGCCCGTTAGCCGGCGCTACCCGTATCCATTGGTGTGATACGGTATCCATGCACAACAAACGAATGGCTTCCATTAATTGCGGTAACCCGTCACCGGTTTTAGCCGACAGCCATACACGGAGCGGGGAATCGTTGTCGTTATAATCGATGCCGGATTGCCGTGCCTCAAGCTGGTCAATTTTATTGAACACCAGTAACTGGGGGACTTGATCGGCGCCAATTTCTTTTAATACGACATTGACCTGATCAATATTATCCCGGTAGTCGCTACTGCTGGCATCCACCACATGCAGCAATAAATCCGCTTCACGGGTTTCTTCCAGGGTGGAATGAAACGCTTCCACCAAATCGTGGGGCAGAGAACGGATGAAACCCACCGTATCGGCAAGAATCACCGGATTGTTATCCCCGAGATCACACCGGCGCAGGGTAGGATCCAGGGTGGCAAATAACTTGTCTTCGGCATAAACGTTCGCCGTGGTCATGGCATTGAATAATGTCGACTTGCCCGCGTTGGTATAGCCCACCAGTGACACTGTTGGTATATCGGCTTTTTTGCGTGCCCGGCGCCCCTGCTGGCGGCGGTTGTGCACCTTGTCCAGCCGTTTACGCAGCTGTTTGATGCGAATCCCAATAAGGCGTCGGTCGGTCTCCAGCTGGGTTTCACCGGGACCCCGTAAACCGATACCGCCTTTTTGCCGCTCCAGGTGAGTCCAGCCCCGAACCAGTCGGGTGGAAAGGTGCCGCAGTTGGGCCAGTTCAACCTGTAATCGACCTTCATGGGTCGTTGCCCGCTGCGCAAAAATATCAAGAATTAAACCGGTGCGATCCAGTACCCGGCATTGCAGAAATTTCTCCAGGTTACGTTCCTGGGAAGGCGACAATGCGTAATCCACCAGCACCACGTCCGCTTTGTTGGCTTCAATCGCCTGGCGAACTTCGTCAGCCTTGCTCTCTCCGATTAAATAACGGGGATCAGGAACCTTGCGGGCACTGGTAACCAGCGCCACGGGGTCAACACCGGCGGATTTTGCGAGTTCACGGAACTCCTCAATTTCTTCAGCGCTTTGCGTTGAGGAGAAATTTACACAGACAAGAATGGCACGCTCACCATTCCGGGGACGATCAAACAACAACGCCCCCCGGGTGATGTCCTGTTCGATGAAATTTATGTACTTCGCTGCGGTTCTGAGTTGCCTTCATGTGATGCTGGTAGTTTAACATTACGCGCAGGTACCACTGTAGAGATTGCATGCTTATATACCATCTGGTTGACGCTGTTTTTCAACAGTACGACAAATTGATCAAAGGAATCGATTTGCCCCTGTAGTTTGATACCGTTAACCAGATAAATCGCTACCGGTATTCTTTCTTTTCGCAGGGCGTTTAAAAAAGGGTCTTGTAGTGATTGCCCTTTTGGCATGACGAGTCTCCTTAATTTATCTTTGTTTTATAATAGGAGGGGTAGACCGTAGTACGTTACCACTCAATGATCTTGCCCTATTCAATCGCGTTGACATCTCCAGTCCAGTACGAATCTTAAAAACGCAAAATATCCGACAAAATGGATATAGCGCCTTATCCATCCCTTTCGATCATAAAACTATAGCACAACGCGAGTTATCCTATATTCTATTTACAAGGATGGGGTCGTTTGACAGTTTTTTCAATATCTTGGAATAGATATCTTGATCCAGCGCATCAAACCATAGCCCCTCTTTGTCAGAACGTAACCAGGTAATTTGGCGCTTGGCGAACTGTCGAGTTGCAACAATCGCTTTTTGGATCATTTCATCATAGGTAAGTTCACCCGCCAGGTAGTCCCAGACCTGGCGGTATCCCACCGATCGCATGGATGGCAAGTTCTTATGCAAATCTCCACGCCGATACAAGAGAGTCACTTCGTCCACCAGTCCTTCATCCAGCATTTTATTGAATCTTATAGCAATTTTATCATGAAGCACGCTCCGGTCCGCCGGCGCCAGGATCACTTTTGACACGTTATAAACCGGCTCCGATGACGATTTTCGCTGCAACAGGCTGGTCATTGATTCACCCGTCAATTGATAGACTTCCAGCGCCCGTTGAATCCGTTGCGGATCATTGGGATGAATCCGAGCGGCCGCTGCCGGGTCCACCTCCGCTAACCGTTGGTGCATTTTGACCCAACCGATATCATCCGCTTCCGCCGTAAGCCACGCCCGGGTAGCGGCATCCGCCGACGGCAGGGGTGACAAGCCTTCGTGCAACGCCCGAAAATAGAGAAAAGTCCCCCCCACGAGCAGGGGTATATGGCCCCGAGCATAAATCGATTGCATCTCCCGGCTGGCGTCTGCCGCAAACTGGGCGGCAGAATAGGGTTCCGCGGGATCACAAATATCTATAAGCCGGTGCGGTGCTTCAGCCTGCACCTCCGGCCCCGGCTTGGCGGTGCCAATATCCATGCCCCGGTAGACCATCGCCGAATCCACGCTGATAATTTCACAGGGCAGCGCGTCAACCAGTTTGACGGCGATATCCGTTTTACCTGACGCCGTCGGGCCCATCAGAAATATGGCTGGCAATGCCTGGGAGGTTGTCATGCAAGAAATGAATTAAATTTCGAGACTTTTGGCCAAAATAATGGCGTCTTCACGACCCACTTTCGCGGGATAATAGTCATGGCGGGTGCCGATCTGGTTAAACCCCACCTTTTCGTAGAGGCTAATGGCCGGTTGGTTAGAAGGGCGTACTTCGAGAAACACGGCACCCACGTTCTTTTGCCGGGCAATTTCCAGCATATGGGTTAACAGGCGCTCTCCCAGTCCCTGGCGGCGAAAATCGTCAGCAATACACAGATTCAGCACATGGGCTTCGGCCGCACCCACGGACATAATGCAATAGCCGGCCAGTTCGTTGTCCATTTCGCAAACCTGGCAAATGTACCCCACCCGCAAACAATCGACGAATATTTGCCGGGTCCAGGGGAAATTATAAATAACCGTTTCGATGGACATGACACCGTCCAGATCCTCCGCCGCCATTGGGCGTAGAAAACAAGGTGGTGTCTCCAGTACAGCGCTCATGTGATTTACAACCTGTTGCTATTGCTCAATATATGGTTAGTTTGTTTGCTTGCTGGCTACGAGCTACCCGGAATCATCGCGTTCTGAGCAGTTGCCTATCCGTTACTGTTGACGGCACAGGGACTGCGCAAACAGCAGGTCCTGCCAGGCCTTGCGTTTCTCCCCGGGTGAACGCAGCAAATACGCCGGGTGATACGTCACGACCAACGGTGTCTCGCTGTCTCCGTAGTGAAAACACTGGCCGCGCAGCCGCGACAGGCTGGTTTCAGTCTTCAGTAGATTATGGGCGGCAATTCGCCCCACCGCCAATATGATTTTCGGATTTACTAATTCGACCTGTCTTTTCAGGTACGGCTCACACTTTATCACCTCTTCCGGACGCGGATCACGGTTGTTGGGCGGCCGGCATTTGAGAATATTGGCAATATACACCTGCTCGCGCTTGAGTCCGATGGCCAGCAGCATATTATTCAGCAACTGCCCGGCCCGCCCAACAAACGGCTCGCCCTGACGGTCTTCGTCGGCGCCCGGCGCTTCCCCGATCACCATCCAGTCGGCCTGCTCGTTACCAACGCCGAAGACGGTATTTCGCCGGCTCTGATGCAACTCACAGGCGATGCACTGCTTTACCGCGCCTTTGAGCTGATCCCAGTTGTAACTGGTCACATTGCCGCCAGCCGGCATCTGCGCGATTGGCGACACAGCCGGACTGCGGTCAACCTGGGTTGAGACAGAAGAAGCGCCGCTGGTTGACATCACCGGCTGTTCTACCGCTGACGCCATACCCCGCTCCGCTTCAACAGCCGGGTTTTCCGTCGCCAGCATTTCAGCCGCCCCAGGATATTGCGGCATATCGCGCCGGACCCAGGTCTGAATGCCCATGGACTGTAGATATTGCCGCTGCCGATCGTTTACTGTCATCGTGCCGTTACCATTGCGTCACAGACTTTACCCGTTGTACCGTTTACCCGCTATACCTGGGGGTGCTGACGCTCCATGTTGGTCATTAATTTATTCAGGGCGTTGATATACGCCATTGCCGATGCAATCACAATATCGGTATCCGCACCCTGGCCGTTTACGATGTGGCCGCCTTTTTCCAGGCGTACCGTCACTTCGCCCTGGGCGTCGGTACCACTGGTGATGTTATTCACCGAATATAACAACAACGTTGACCCGCTATCGATGGCCTGCTCAATCGCCTGAAAGGAGGCATCCACCGGCCCGCCGCCACTGGCTTGCACCCGCTTTTCGTCGCCGTCAACGTTGAGAGTGACATTCGCCACGGGCGTTTCCCCGGTTTCGGAGCAGACTCTTAATGCAACCAGCTTGATATGCTCGTTTTCCTTGTCAAGATCGGTGGTCGTCGCCAATGCCTGCAAATCATCATCGTAAATTTCATGTTTTTTGTCGGCAAGCTCTTTGAAACGGGCAAAGGCAAAATTCAATTCCTCTTCCGAATCAAACACGATCCCCAACTCCTGCAAACGGGTTTTAAAGGCATTACGTCCGGAGTGTTTACCCAACACCATGCGGTTTGTCGTCCAGCCAACATCTTCCGCCCGCATGATTTCATAGGTCTCGCGGCTTTTTAACACGCCATCCTGATGGATACCCGACTCATGGGCAAACGCGTTTACGCCCACAATGGCTTTATTGGGCTGCACCGCAAACCCCGTAATGCCTGCCACCAAACGTGAACAGGGAACGATTTGGGTGCGATCGATATGATCCACATTACATTGGAAAACATCCTTGCGGGTGCTCACTGCCATGACAATTTCTTCCAACGCGGCGTTCCCGGCGCGTTCGCCCAAGCCGTTAATGGTGCATTCCACCTGCCGCGCGCCGTTCATGACCGCGGAAAGAGAGTTGGAAACCGCGAGGCCAAGGTCATTGTGACAGTGCACCGAAAATACCGCCTTGTCAGCGTTGGGGACGCGTTCAACCAAGTTCCCAATCAAGTTGCCAAATTGCTGGGGAAGGTTGTAACCCACCGTATCGGGGATATTCACGGTGCTGGCGCCGGCATCAATCACCGCCTCCAACACGCGGCATAAAAAATCCAGTTCGGAACGACCGGCGTCTTCCGGTGAAAACTCCACATTGTCGGTATACTGGCGTGCTCTCTTTACTGCACGGACCGCTTGCTCCAACACCTGGTCCGGTTCCATGCGCAATTTCATTTTCATGTGAATGGGCGAGGTGGCAATAAAGGTGTGAATCCGGCCGGAATTGGCGTTGTTAATGGCCTCGCCCGCGCGGTCAATATCCTTGTCCAATGCCCGCGCCAAACCACAAACCGTGCTGTCTTTGATGGTATTGGCAATAGCCTTGACTGCTTCAAAGTCATCAGGGCTTGCGATGGGAAATCCCGCTTCAATCACATCCACTTTCATTTTTTCGAGGGACTTGGCAATACGCATTTTTTCGTCACGGGTCATGGACGCCCCGGGGCTTTGTTCACCGTCCCGTAATGTGGTGTCAAAAATAATTAACTGGTCACTCATGGTTTTGCTCCAACCTGTTGCCGGCACGTTATCCGTTGTATGACACGCCGGAAATTAGATGAATTATATCAAACCCTTGTCGGGTTGATGAGAAAAAGACGAAACGAAAAATTGAGAGAAAAGTAGAATAGTCTGCCCTTAGGGCAGTAGCAGCAGGTTCAGGCTGGCGGGAAAACCAAAAGGTACGGCAACGGGCATGACAACGCGGTTCACTCCGCGGTTATCCATCGCGAACACTGTTCTGATTGTGTTTGTCACGTCGTTCATTGCGTTGTTGTTACCAAGTCTAATCAACTGACTGTATATAGTCCCGGTTAAATACGTATATACCGCTGTCGTTGTGTTTGCCGTCCCTGACATGCGGATATGATAAACCGCACAAATTCCAGAGATGTGTTTCTATGTAATATAGCGATTGTTCCGGTGTTTGCCAAGGGATTAGGCGCTTTTGTCTTCCCTGGTGTCTGAATCAGAGGACTCACCCTGCCGGCCCTCATCGGCTTCTGTTTCCGAACTGCCACCGGTTTTGCGCCGTTCAGCCCGGCGGCGGCGTAGACTGATCAGGGTAAACGTTGGGCCGGACAACCCATAAAGCAGAAAAACCGTGAACAGCACCTGGGGCGGATCGATAGAGATAAAGACAAACACCATGACCACAACCACCATGGTGACAAAGGGAATTTTGCCTTTTAGATCAAGGTCTTTAAAGCTACGATAGCGGATATTGCTAACCATTAAAATTCCCGCCATTAACGTCAGGACAAACGCCAGATACCGCCAGTCCACCCCGGCCAGGGCATTATCCGCGCCCACCCACACCATACCGGCGACGATTGCCGCGGCTGCGGGACTGGCCAACCCCTGGAAGTAGCGCTTGCCGGCGGTGCCGACCTGGGTATTAAAGCGCGCCAGGCGCAGTGCCGCACCGGCCGTATAAATAAACGCCGCCAGCCAGCCCAACTTACCCAGGCTGGATAACGCCCACTCGTAAATCACCAGTGATGGCGCCAACCCGAACGCAACCATATCGGCCAGACTATCGTACTCGGCGCCAAAATCACTTTGCGTATTGGTCAGCCGCGCTACCCGGCCGTCCAGGCCATCCATGATCATGGCGACAAATACGGCGACGGCAGCCGCTTCAAATCGATCGGTCATTGCTGACACGATCGCGTAAAAACCGGCAAACAAACAGCCGGTAGTAAACAGGTTAGGCAGCAGATAAATGCCGCGGCGACGTTGTTTTTCAAGTATTTTAGGTGACATTACAAGTATTAGTTTACTCACAAGAGTTTAATGGATTAACGCTTCATCGTTTGATGCAATTCCCTTTAGGTCAACGCGTGGACCGGTAACGGCCAGCCACCGCCTCCACACGGCGTCGAATACTTAGACACCGCTGTTGCCGTGCATTACACCACAATAGCTACAGCGTAGTGTGTATAACCTGACGCTTCAATGTTGCAGGACGCCGACGATGCTACTGCCGGCTTTCACTTCGTCGCCGGGTTTGACGTCGATCCGGCTGTTGGCCGGCATAAAAATTTCCGCTTTGGCGCCAAACGGCACAAAACTGCAACGTTTTCCCTGCCCCACCCGTTCACCACTTTGCACATAACAACGTGAGCCTTTGACGCCGAACCTTGGTGATAATGTGGTTATAACGTCGTCTTCTTCATCACTGCGCGTCCATTGGGCAAATGGCGGTAGTGCCCGGTCTTTGTAGATTGACTGATCACTGCCTTCAGGTAACGTGCCAAACCATTGGTTATTGACCTTGCCTTCCATAACGCTGCGTACCGTGAACACCCCCCACCAATGGCCATGAACCTGGATACGGACCGCCTCACGCTGCAAATACGGGTCTGCTGTATGATCTACAGCCACCACTTGACCGTCAATGGGTGCCACGATGGCCAATGGCGTCGGTGGCACTTCCCGGCGGGGATCACGAAATAGAAAAGCAATGATCGCCGCCAACCCCCATAATCCTGCCGCCGCCTGCCAGCCAAGCTGATAGTTCACCACCAAGGCTAACAACACCACGATAATAAACGGCCACAGGCCCTGCCTGGCGATCAATGTGTTTTGGTAGCTCAGCATTGATAATGACGATTGGTGGGAATGAACACCGGGGCGACGCTAATTTGCCCCGGCGCCACTCTGGATATGAATTAGTTTTTGGACTTATCGACGATCTTATTATCGGATATCCACGACATCATGCTGCGCAGCTTTTCACCGACTTCCTCGATGGGATGTTCACGACCAATCCGCCGTTTGGCTTTCAGCGTGGGCGCGTTCGCCTGGTTTTCCAGGATAAACTCCCGGGCAAATTCACCGTTCTGGATCTCTGTTAAGATGCGCTGCATTTCCGCTTTGGTCTCGTCGGTAATTATGCGCGGTCCACGGGTCAGGTCGCCGTATTCCGCGGTATTGGAAATGGAATAACGCATATTGGCAATACCGCCTTCGTACATCAGATCCACGATCAGTTTTAGTTCGTGAAGGCATTCGAAATACGCCATTTCCGGCGCATAACCTGCTTCGGTGAGGGTTTCAAAACCGGCCTGAACCAGCGCCGTGGCGCCACCACACAATACGGCCTGTTCGCCAAACAAATCCGTTTCTGTTTCGTCGCGAAACGTGGTTTCTATAACCCCGGCCCGGCCGCCGCCGTTGGCGGATGCATAGGATAACGCGGTTTCCTTGGCGTGCCCGGTCGCATCCTGATACACGGCAATCAGGCTGGGTACACCGCCGCCCTGCGTATAGGTAGAGCGCACCAGGTGCCCGGGGCCCTTGGGTGCGATCATAATGACATCAAGATCGGCGCGGGGCTCGATTTGACCAAAGTGAATGTTAAACCCATGGGCAAAACACAAGGTGGCGCTCTGCTTGATATTGGGTGACACCAGATCCCGGTACAGCCGGGCCTGATGCTCATCGGGTGCCAGAATCATCACGACGTCGGCATCCTTAACCGCATCGGGAATGTCCTTAACCGTCAGGCCGCTGTTTTCGGCCTTGGCCACCGACGATGATCCGGGACGCAAACCGACCACCACATCCACGCCGGAATCTTTCAGGTTATTGGCATGAGCGTGACCCTGGGAACCGTAGCCGATAATGGCGACCTTTTTACTTTTTATTATGGAAAGGTCACAGTCTTTGTCGTAATAGATGTTCATGATGTTAAATCATCTCCTGTTACTGATTTTTAAAATTGTTTGTCGATACTTTTGATATGCCAGGTAATATGCCAGGAACCTGTGCCAGCGACGGTAAATGGCCTCAGGCGTGCAACGATTTTTCCCCGCGCGCAATGGCGGCCACCCCCGAACGCACCGTTTCCAGTATCGGCGCGCTCAATGCGTGAATAAAAGCATCCAGCTTGTCGGCATTTCCGGTCAACTCGATGGTATATGTGGTGTCAGTGACATCAATGATGCGCCCGCGGAAGATATCCGTCAGCCGTTTTACTTCTTCCCGGTCGGCGCCGGTGACGTGGGTTTTGATCATCATCATCTCACGCTCAATATGATCCCCTTCGGTCAGATCAATCAGCTTCACCACATCAACCAGCTTATTCAACTGCTTGGTAATCTGTTCGATGATGTCGTCCGATCCACGAGTGACCAGCGTTATCCGTGACAGGGTTTCATCTTCCGTTGGTGCTACAGTCAACGACTCAATATTGTATCCCCGGGCGGAAAACAACCCCGCCACCCGTGACAATGCGCCCGCTTCGTTTTCCAATAATATTGAAATGATATGACGCATATCAGGCCAGCCCCCTGCCACGTTGCGAGGCCAGATACATCTCGTGGTGCCCTTGCCCGGTTTTTATCATGGGATAGACGTTCTCCGATTGGTCGGTCACAAAATCGAGAAACACCAGTTTGTCCTTGTACTTGGTAAACGCCTCTTGCAGTGCGGATTCAACGTCCTTGGGATCAGTTATCTGAATACCCACGTGACCATAAGCTTCCGCCAGTTTCACAAAATCCGGCAACGCATCCATATAAGAATGGGAATAACGGCTTTCATAAATGAACTCCTGCCACTGTCGAACCATGCCCATGTAGCGGTTATTCAGGTTGACGATTTTGAGAGGCAGCATGTATTGCATGCAGGTGGATAGTTCCTGGATACACATCTGGATACTGGCTTCCCCCGTCACACAGGCCACCTGCGCATCGGGAAACGCCAGTTGCACACCCATGGCAGCCGGCAAACCGAAGCCCATAGTGCCCAGTCCGCCGGAGTTGATCCAGCGGCGCGGTTTATCGAATTTATAAAACTGGGCGGCGAACATTTGGTGCTGGCCCACATCGGAGGTGATATAGGCATCACCTTTGGTCACGTTATACAGTTTTTCCAGTACAAATTGCGGCTTGATCAACTCACTGCTGCGGTCATACTGCAGGCAGTCTTCCTTCTGCCAGTCGCGGATTTGCGCCCACCATTTGTCCAGTGCCTCCTTGTCCGGTTTGATATTTTTTTCTTTCAATACCGTGTTGAAATCCGCCAAGACGGTTTTGACATTACCCACGATGGGCACATCAACCCGCACGTTCTTGGAAATGGATGACGGGTCTATATCAATATGAATAATCTTGGCCTGGGGACAGAATTTTTCCGTATCCCCGGTAACACGGTCATCGAACCGGGCACCGATGGCGATGAGCACGTCACACTCGTGCATGGCCATATTAGCCTCATAGGTGCCGTGCATCCCCAGCATCCCGACAAACTGTGGATCGGTCGCCGGATAGGCGCCTAGTCCCATTAACGTGTTGGTAATGGGATAGCCCAGATACCGCGTGAACCGGGTTAGTTCTTCCGAAGCGTCACTCAATACCACACCGCCGCCGGTGTAAATCATGGGCTGCCGCGCGGACAAAATAATATCCGCTGCCTGCTTGATTTGTTTAGGATGTCCCTTCATCACCGGATTGTACGAACGCATGGCCACGGTTTCCGGGTATTCGTAATCGACTTTAATATTGGGCGCGGTGACGTCCTTGGGGATATCCACCACGACTGGCCCCGGCCGGCCCGTGCTCGCCACGTAAAACGCTTTTTTCAATGTGTCAGCCAGGTCTTCCACGCGTTTGACCAGAAAGTTATGTTTCACGCAGGGACGGGTAATGCCGACAGAATCCACTTCCTGGAACGCATCGCTGCCAATAAACTGAGTGGCCACCTGGCCCGTAATAACCACCATGGGAATGGAATCCATGTAGGCCGTGGCAATCCCGGTGACCGCGTTGGTGGCACCCGGTCCCGAGGTGACCAGCACCACGCCCGGTTTACCGGTGGCCCTCGCATAACCGTCCGCGGCATGGGTTGCGCCCTGCTCGTGACGCACAAGAATGTGTTTCACCTTATCCTGTTGATAAATTGCGTCGTAAATGTGAAGCACCGCGCCGCCAGGATAACCGAATATATATTCAACGCCCTCATCGTGGAGAAACTGAACCAGTATTTCACCGCCACTTAATTTCACAATCGTTGCCTGCTTTAAATGTTAAAGATGATAAGATGAACTCACTATGCAACTATGCAGATATCCGTTATGCATATATAAAGAGGGTGTATGAAAACGCCACAAATTCAGGAATAACCAGCACATCCCACCCCCAATCACGGGACGGTGCTAGTGGCCGACGACGACCACCGGGCAGATTTGCGCCAGCTTCCCTCTCGTGACAGTTTGCATACACCCTCTGAAAATACGCTAATTCACATATAGTGATGTGAACCTGCAAAAGTACTGCTAAGTACCCGATTCGTCAAGCGCTTTAGGCCAAAATTACAACAATCGGCCGCCCATGACACTTCCATGCCCGGCGATCACCGCCCCTCGCTACCGCCTGCGAGATAACTCTATACCGAAATCGCGCGCCGCTGTTTACAAATCCGAAATATCCCTGACAGATCGATCGCAAATTCTCAACAGCGATATCAAATCTTTCACCATATACGTTCGAAGCATCCGTATAGGCAATGAAACCGACATACCGGCGGCGAACTAAACAGCATTCAAGTGTCGCGAATAACGTCCGATAACGTGATCAGAATGTTGGCCGTATACAAAGCAGCGGTTCAAGTGATAAAATTATAAGTAACAGTAGTTAATCGCTGCAAAACAACGCGCCAGCAGTAATTATTAAACTTTGACGAAAAAAACCCTCTAATAGGGTGTGGCCGGTGAAAATCCGGTAACTAACGTCGGTTAACGTTAAATCGTTCACATCTTGTTTAATTGTTAAGTAGTCATTGGCGCGACCCTTAAGAAGACGCAGCAGCTGGGGCAAAATCGATATCAAATCCGATGGATTCCTGCCAGGCTGAACATCATGAGGGCGGCACCAATGTTAAGATTATCTTCGATAGCCGTGAAAAAAATCATCATAGAAGGAATTACAGAGAATGGCCGTAAATTCCGCCCCAGTGACTGGGCGGAACGGATGAGCGGCGCACTTTCCACGTTCGGGCGCGACCATCGGATTCAATACTCGCCGATGTTGCAACCCATGACCGTGAACGGCATCAAATGTGTTTCCGTTGATCCGCATTTGAAAGACAGCTATCCGGAAATGTTTGCCTACATTATGCGTTGGGTTGACATGAACCACCTAAAGATGATCGAAGTCGATGATGAAGAACCCTTCGATCTGGATGACAACGTCAGCCAAGCAACCGGCTAACCGATAGCCATTCTTTTCTCTCCATGCACTGAATCCCGGTCACGGGCAATGAGGTTTAGTCGCCTGCGGTTTTACGTGGCGACGACCGCATTCCCTGGCCTGTTGCCGCGGGCAGCCGCCCGCGGCACTTGCGTTAGCAGCCCAACGGTTTCACACTATGCAACATCGAAAATTTTATATCGCTTGGGGTTTGTGCCGACAACGATGTTGACGACAACAGGGAGAACAACATGCCATATCTATCCATTCAAACCAATGTGGCCGTTAGTGACGACCAGTCACCACAATTGTTGCAGAAAGTCTCCGCCTCGGTGGCCGAGATGCTGGGCAAGCCTGAAAGCTACGTTATGGTCGCACTACAGGCGTCCTCTTCCATGGTCTTTGCCGGTACTGACCAGCCACTGGCGTACCTGCAATTGAAAAGCCTGGGATTGCCGGAGTCTTCAACACCGCAATTCTCGTCATCATTGTGTGAATTGCTACAGTCGGAACTGGATATTCCCGCTGAACGTATCTATATCGAATTCTCCAATCCCGAGCGGCACATGTGGGGCTGGAACAATAAAACGTTTTAGTCCGTTCCATGATTGGCAAACTGTTAAAAGTGATCGCTGTGCTGGCTGTGGCAGGAGTCGCCGGGCTGGGTTATTACATGTATCAACACCAGTTGAACCCGCTGGACAGCAACGATCTTAAAAAGGCCCTGTCCTCTACGAAATCACGATTCGACAACATCCAGGATGCGGTCAAGGCCGCCGGTAGCAAAGGACCAGAGACCGTCATTTACAAACGCAAGGACGCCGATGGCAATTGGTATTACACCAACGAGCCCCCCACGGAGGGAGAACAAAGCGAGAAACTAATTTATCGGTCTGATACCAACGTCGTTCCGAAGTTGCCGGGCGAAGGCGAGAAAGCCAACTAATCCCCGTTATTGCATAACTGGAAAACGATCATTCACTATCGGCGTTAAGTAATGCGCGTTTCCCGCCAGTTCTCAATCTCGCAGCAACAAATGCACAGAATATCGATTTTGCAGGCTACTCTGTGCCTTTTACGGGGTGTTTTATGCTGCAATAGCGGCGTAAACAACCCGACTTGCAATTCAGCTTACCCTGCCAGGTTGCGGGCCAGGAACGGCATTAAATTAAAAAGGAATTTTGCGGGCCATTGCGGTATTTGTCGATCATCTCCCTGATTTTGATGGCGGTGTAAGGTTTGACAATAAAACCGTCCGCACCCAGTTCCATAGAACGCTTGATATTATCAAAAGTATTGTGGCCGCTGATCATGGCAACAAACAGGTCAGAGAACTCCGATTTGATTTCCTGCAGGACTTCCAGGCCATTTTTCCCCGGCATCTTGATATCGAGAAATACAATGTCCGGTGAAAAGTGGCGCACTTGTTCCAAAACCTCATCGCCGTTGTCCACCTCGGAGACGATTTCACACTCAAACGACGCCAGATTACTGCGCAACAAGGAACGCATGATTTTGACGTCATCGGCGACTAACACTTTGATTCTATCCATAA
Source organism: Gammaproteobacteria bacterium (assembly GCA_050116575.1). Lineage (GTDB taxonomy): Bacteria > Pseudomonadota > Gammaproteobacteria > SZUA-152 > SZUA-152 > JAKEGK01. The sequence continues at coordinate 40,493 of JASFOJ010000012.1, forward strand.
CTCAGGTACCCAATTGACATACATGACCGGACTCTTCCGCGCCCATCGCGATTCGATCCAAATCATCCAGCAACTCCAATACAATGTTTACCGCCTGATCCATATTGCCGGCTTTGATCTGCCCTTCAGCTTGTTCGCAAAGCCGTGTAATCTGCGGAAATCCAAATCCACCTCCCATACCCTTAAGTTGATGCACGATAGACTCGCATTTGCGCCAATCACCGGTTTCGATGGATTGCTGCAGCTGCGCCGAATATCTCGGGAGTGATGCCACGAAGTCCTTTACCAGTTGCTCAACCTGTTCGTCGACATCGTCCTGCGTTGCGTCATCCGCAATTTCACCAGGCTTGCGCTCTTGCAAGTAGCGGGACAGCACGGCATAAAAGGCCTGCTTGTCCACCGGCTTGGTAAGGAACTCATTGGCACCCAGTTTCAGGCAACGGTCTTTCTCCTCTTTCATCGCATTGGCTGTCAGCATGGCAATCGGTGCCTGATTGCCCACATTGCGCAGCCATTGGATGGCTTCCGCACCGCCCATAACCGGCATCTGCATATCCAAGATCACCAGATCGTAGTCACCGCTAACCGCCTGTTCCACCGCTTGCTGGCCGTTAGCGACAATATCCACTGCCGCACCGATACTCTCTATGTAAAGGGATATCAACCGCTGGTTGTCGGGGTTATCTTCCGCCAGCAATATTTTGCCTTTGAGCGCCGGTGTAACTTCGCGTTCATGATGCCCGGCACTAACAGGCGTCTCCTCCAATGAACTAATAAAGTGCGTTTGCTCATTAACGCCGGTATCAATGATGGCGACAAAATGACTGCCTTTGCCTTTTTCGCTGTGGCACTGCAGGTCACCGCCCAGCATTTGGGCCAACTGACGGGATATATACAACCCCAAACCGCTGCCGCCAAATTTTCGTGTTGTCGTTGTATCCGCCTGCGTGAAAGGCGTAAATAACTTCTTCAATTCCTCAGCACTCATACCGACACCCGTATCAACAACCTCAAAGCACATCTTCCGTGTTTCGGCAACGTAATTGACATTCAGCTCAATTTTGCCCGTCTCGGTAAATTTCCTGGCATTACCCAGCAGGTTAAGCAATATCTGTTTCAGACGGGTAGGATCGGTTTGAATTTGCTCTGGCAGGGGAAAGTGATAGTTAATATGGAAATTCAAACCCTTGTCGCGAATGGAACCGCCAATCAGTGAATCCACCGACATTAACAGCTGGACGGGCGATACATCCAAGGTCTCGATGGACAACTGCCCCGCCTCAATTTTGGATATATCCAGAATATCATTGATGATATGCAGCAGATGATTGCCGTTGTTGAGTATACGGGTGGCGCTGTATTCCCTGTCCTGTTCACCAACATCGCGGTCCAACAACGTATCGGCATACCCGATCACGGCGGTCAGTGGTGTGCGAATTTCGTGGCTCATATTAGCCAGAAACTGTGATTTCATTTCGGTTGCCGTTTGCGCCGCCACCCGCGCTTCATCCAGGGATGCCTCGGCGTGCGCGGTACGACGAATAACGATTATGGCAATAAATATTGTCAGCAACACGGCGGAACTGCCGGATATCACCGCAATCCAGTAGATACTTTCGTTGCGCTCAATCGCATCGCGATAGGCTTCAAGGGCCGTCGCTTTTTGCACATCGAACATGGCGGACAGGGTTTCATTTACCTGGTTTTGTATGGGGATCACCCTGCCCAGCAGCAATTCATTGGCATCGTCAATGCGATCCTGCAAGATCAACTCTGCCGTATCAAGCTGGACATTTTCACCATTATTGATATATGGACGCGCCTTGTTCCAGATTAACGCTTCCCGGCTGGCGGCTCTTTCCATGCTTAGCAATTCATTGCGCGCCACAATAAAATCCGTGGCGGCTGCATTGAACTTCATGTATTCATTGTCGCGATCGAAAACATCCTTCATAAGCGCCATGCGATGTAAATAAATAGCCCGCTTACGCGCCGCGTCGCGCATCGCTACCAGCAGTCGCGACTGTTCTTGCTCACCAAAAATTACCTTAATATTTTCTTTGCTCTCGAACACATGAATCGCCCAGGTTACCGTCAATGCGCTCATGATGACGACAACAAACGCGAACCCCGATATCAAAATTACCTTGGAGCTATAGTGAAACTTCTGCATGAGTTAGCTATTTCTATGGCTACGACAAAAATGCCCAGGTCACCCCTGGTAACCGGATTTGTAGTCAATCCCTAAATCACTATTTCGGCGTCGCGAATCAAGGCTTTAGGAGTTTTCGCACGGAACACAGGCCTGTACCAAACCTGTACAAAGTTGGGAGAAAATGAGTTTAATTATCCGCCCCGCAGGACGGAACAAAACCCTGCAAGGTCAATAGCCTGCCGCTAACGGTTAGATTGCCGGGACACCAGACCGAACCGGCTTATATTAGAAGTTTTTAATAATGGATAATGGCGGCCTGGCCAATACCTTGCGGGTTCCCAGCACGCCTGCCAGGCCCACGCCAATAACACCACCCGCCACGCCAACCACCCAGAGCAGTGGATTGATATGAAAATCCAGATCAAATACCTGCCGGGCCAGCACATATCCCGCTATTGAGGCGCAAAATGCCGCCAACACGCCCGCCAGCAATCCCAGGATGACGAATTCCACCGCCAGCCCCCGTAGCAGCCGTCGCCTGCTGGCGCCGATGGCCCGCAGGATAGCATTTTCCCGGATACGTTGGTGCAGGGTGGATTGAATGGCGGCGTACATCACCGTCAAGCCCGCCAGCAAGGTAAACACAAACACGTACTCCACCGTCAACGTAATGCGGGACATAATCCCCCGCACCTGGTTCATGATCACGGAAATATCGATCACCGTGAGATTGGGAAACCGGTTTACCAGCTGATCCAGTAACTGGGCCTTGTTTTCCGGCAGATAAAAACTGGTGATAAAACTGGCAGGATAATTGTCCAGTAAGCCCGGTGGCGCCAGTACAAAAAAATTGGCCCGGAAGGTATCCCATTGCACGCTGCGTAAACTGGTAATTTTCCCCGATACGGTCTCACCCGCTATTTGATAGGTCAGCACATCACCAATGTGCAGCCCCAGGGTTTTGGCAATCCCCTCCTCGACGGAAAACTGGTGGCGATTTTCCACCACGTTGCCCCACCATTGGCCGGCAGTGATTTTGTTCCCGATTTGTAAATTTTTAGCCCATGACAAATTAAATTCGCGGGCCGCCAAATGCCGGGCCCTTTCACCTTCGAGTGAATCCATATCCAGGGCTTTGCCGTTCACTTTGGTCAACCGCCCCCGGACCATCGGGTACAGCTGCGCCTGCTTCAATCCGTTGTCACTGAAAAACGTACTGACTTTTTTTAATTGATCAGGCTGGATATTGATAACAAACCGGTTGGACGCGTCAGGCGGCAGGCTGTCCTGCCATGACGCCAGCAAGTCGCCGCGCACGATACCGAGCAACAGCAGCACCATGATACCGATACCGAAAGCCACGACCTGTACCACACTGGTCACCGACCGGCGGGTAATATTGGCCACCGCAAAGCGCCGTTCAACGTGCAGCGTGGGCAACAGTCGTTTAAGTAATATAATGAGCAAAAAGGCAAAACCGGCCAACAGCGCGGCGGTGGCTATTACACCGCCCAGTACACTAAAACCCAGTTTCAGGCTACCTGCCTGCCACAACACCAGGGCAGCCAGCACCAGCAATCCGAACATATAGGATGTGAGCGCCACCGGCCCCAGGGAACCCAGCTCCCGGCGAATCACGCTCATGGTCGGCACGTTACGTAAACGCAGCACCGGCGGCAGGGCAAATCCCATCAGGCCGAGCAATCCCACCGCGAATCCCACAAGTACCGGCCACAGTGATGGCGCCGGCAAACTCACCAGGATCAGATTGCCGGCGATGCGGTACAACACCAGGTGAGCCAGGTAACCGAGGATGCAACCCAGCGCGCTGGCAATAAAAGCCAGTGCACTCAACTGTACGAGGAAAATACGAATGATGTGCGACTGGCGAGCTCCGACGCAACGCAAAATAGCACATGTATTGAGGTGCCGTTCGGCGTAACGGCGCGCCGCCATGGCGACAGCGATAAATGCTAGCAACACGCTGACAATGGCCGACAGGCCAAGAAACTGCCGGCCACGGTCCAGTGCCGTACGCACTTCCTGGCGCGCATCACTGACGTCTTCAACCTCCTGCCGGCCGTGCAGATGTTTCTCCGCCCAGCGGCGATAGGCTTTCACCTGGCTCTGCTCCCCCGCCACCAACAGCCGGTAACGCATGCGGCTACCTTCCTGTACCAGCCCCGTCGCCGGCAAATCAGCGAGATTCATTAATATACGCGGCGCAATGCTGAACATGTCACCGCCACGGTCGGGCTCATAACGCAAAAAAGCGCGTATGGTAAATGTCTTGGCGCCCAACCTGATAGTGTCTCCCGGCGATACCGATAACTGGTTTTGCAGCCGCGGTTCCACCCATACCTCACCACGGCCGGGAATGGCATGAGTAACCATACCCGCATCGAAGGGGTGTTGAGATATTTTTAGCGCACCCCGCAACGGATAGTGTTCCGATACGGCCTTTATCTCGGCCAACTGGTTGCCGTGCTCGCCCAGCGCCATGCTGCGAAAACCGACGGTTTCCGCGGTCTTAAGGTCCCGCTGCCGGGCGGCTTGTTTAAATTCGGCGTCGAGCGGATGACGGGAAACCACCCGCAAATCGGCAGCCAGCAGTTCACTGGCCTGGTAATCCAGGGCCTGGGCAATACGGTCGGTAAAAAACACCACCGACGTGACACAGGTGACGGCAATCACCAGCGCCGCACTCAAAACACGCAGTTCACCGGCACGCCAGTCCCGGCGCATCATGCGCAGGGCCAGCCTGTTAATATGCGGTTTCAACGCTGACATTGCGTGGAGTTCTCTTTGTTAATTATCCGTAAATGTTTATTGATCGCCACAGGCCTGGATTAAACCAGCTTACCGGCGTCAAGATTGAGTACGCGGCTACACTTCGTTGCCAATGATTGGTCATGAGTTACTAAGATCAGCGTGGTACCGCGTTCTTCGTTCAACTTGAACAACAGATCAATAATTTGTTTGCCCGTACGCGTGTCCAGGTTTCCCGTCGGTTCATCGGCCAGCAGAATCTTAGGTTGGGGCGCAAATGCCCGCGCGATGGCCACGCGCTGTTGTTCACCGCCGGACAAATGATGGGGATAATGCTGTAATCTTTGCTGCAAACCGACCCGTTCCAGTACGCTCATAGCGCCGTCCTCAGCGTTGTTGATGCCGATGATCTCCATGGGCAACATAACATTTTCCAGGGTGGTCAGCGCCGGCAGCAACTGAAAGGACTGGAATACAAATCCCATTTTTTGCGCTCGCAATGCCGCGCGGCCGTCTTCGTCAAAAGCAAAAATATCCTCGCCGTCAATAAACACTTTGCCACTGCTGGGGGTATCGAGTCCCGCCAGCAAACCCAGTAGCGTGGATTTACCGGAACCGGAAGGGCCCACGACGGCAACGGTCTCTCCCCGGCCGATGGAAAAACTGATATTGTCTAAAATGACCAGCGGCGCATTGCTGGATAAATTCAGGTTTGGGACCTGTTTTGTTAAACTCTCGACACTAACCACATTCCCTGTATCATTCACAGACATGCGTAAATTATCCTTTTTTATTGTTACTGCCTGGTTCATTGGTTTTTCGTCCACTCCAGTCTATGCATCACAACAACAAACATCAAACAACACCGCCGGTGACAAAACACCCGTTATCCTGATTTTAGGTGACAGCCTGAGCGCGGCATACGGCATTGAGCGTTCCAATGGCTGGGTCAACCTGTTACAACAACGGCTTAGCAACAACCAATATTCCTACCATGTCGTCAACGCCAGTATCTCCGGGGAAACCACCCAGGGCGGGTTGCAACGATTGCCAGCATTGTTAACAAAACATCAACCGGCGCTGGTTATCCTGGAACTCGGTGGTAACGACGGATTGCGAGGGCTTGATATTGAAATGATCAAATCCAACCTGCAATCGATGATTTCGCGCGTAATATCAACCCATACAAGAGTGTTGTTACTGGGTATTCATCTGCCGCCGAATTACGGAAAAGCCTATACGGATCGGTTTGCCCAAATCTATGTAGACCTTGGCAAGCACAATAAAATTCCCGTGGTACCTTTTTTACTGGCAGGGATTGCCACTGACGAAGACCTCATGCAAAGGGATGATATTCATCCTACTGCTGAGGCACAGGCGTTGGTACTGAAAAACGTATGGTCGAAATTGGAACCGTTATTGAAACAGATGTCAGCAAAATAAAATGCGCTGCAATGGCGGGGTTGAGATATCGCCGTAAACAAAAACGTAACCCCAAACGGAGCCTGTTATTTTGGCAGTTGCTATTTTCCGGATTTGCCCTGGTTCGGCTTGCGCTCAAACAGGTCCGTCCTCCGGCTTACCAGGCGATCCAGGAACAATATGCCATCCAGGTGATCAATTTCGTGCTGGATGGCACGGGCCTCGTAACCCTGGCAGTCGTAATGTTGTAACCGGCCGTTTTCGTCATAGGCCTTGAGCTTGATGGCCTTGGCGCGAATGACATTGCCGGTATAATCAGGTACCGACATACATCCCTCGCGACCCTTTTCCATCCCCTGCCATTCGGTGATTTCCGGGTTGATCAATACCAAACGACCGTGATGGCTGACGTGGCGTTTTGACGATACGTCCACAATCACGATACGCTGAAAACGCGCCACTTGCGGCGCGGCGATACCCACTCCACCAGGACTGGCCCGCATGGTTTGCTCCAGGTCGTTAACGAATTCCCGCAGGGCGACGTCAAACTGCTCGACCGGTTCGGACAATTGCTTCAGACGCGGGTCCGGAATAGTGAGGACTTCCAGCAGGGCCATAGCGCGTCAGCCAATCACTGTGTCGATTTCTTCGAGGTGGGTTTCGATGCCCGGTTCGGACTCCGCTTGCAATGCCTCGCGCAGCTTATCCACACCGTTGGCGGCATGACCTTCGATGTGCATGATATAGACGGGATTATCGTCGGTTCCGCCAACATCGGATTCCAGATCATAGATTTCCAGTCCCGCTTGCGTCAGTGTACCGGTAACGTGGGCGACAATACCGGTACGGTCCGGCCCGTACACGCTGATGCGAACATCCGGCTCACGATGATCATGAAGGTGCCCTTCGATACTGTCCACATGACAATGCAGCCCGAGTTTTGCGGCCATAACATTAACGATATCGTCAAGGCGTTGCCTGTCACCGTCGTACTGCACCATCAGCATTATGGTGAAATTACCACCCAGCCGGCTCATGGAGGCTTCACCAAAGTTACATTGTTCATTGAACAACGCTTCGGTAACCTGTGCCACGATGCCGGGGCGGTCCCGACCCACCACGGTTAACATGTACCAATTGCCCTTCATATCAGCCTCGCCAATATTGTTGTCGGTAAATAAAATGCTGCCCGTTTCAACGCGAAGACGCAGAGCTTAAAAAGCCTTAATCCGATTTTAGGCGCTCCAACCACAATCCACACTATCCGGTTTCCTGCAGCTTACTGGCATTGTCATTGTAAAGTGTATTTCTTCTTTCTTTGCGCCTTGGCGTCTTTACGTTGAAATTTTTCATTTCTCTCAACCGCCGTCAGCTGTCCTGCATCCAGATCAACGTTGCCATTCTGCCGGTTTCCTTGTCCCGCCGGTAAGAGTAAAACTTTTCATACTGATTGACGGTGCAAAAACCGCCGCCGTATATATCGCTAACACCCATGCGTTGCAGGCGCTGGCGCGCCAGTAAATATATATCGGCCAGCCACTTATCGTCACCCGGAATCGGGGTAAACGCAGTTTTAGCGTGCGGTAATTGTGTGCAGCAGGCGTCGACGACGTCCTGACCCACTTCAAAAACGCCGGGACCAATGGCCGGCCCCAACCAGGCCAGCAGGTTTTCCGGTTTACATTTACCAAAGTGCAATAATGTACTGATCGTGTTATCGATAACACCGTTGGCCAGCCCGCGCCAACCGGCGTGAACGGCCGCCACGGCGGAGCCGTCGCGGGCACACAGCAATACCGGCAAACAGTCAGCGGTCAGCACGACGCAAACCTTATCGGCAACCGTGGAGTAACTCGCATCGCCGTGCTGGTTCGGCGGCGTGTCGTCATACAGTCGTACGACTTTGTTACTGTGTGACTGAAACAACCAACACGGTTCTTCCGGCAATGCCAGTAACTTAACCAAATGATTGCGGTTACGGGCAATGGCGATCATGTTGTCATCGGTGCGGTCACCCAGATTCATGGAGGTATATTGACCTTCGCTAAACCCGCCGACCCGGGTCGTGGTGATGGCCCGCACATTAGCCGGTGCCGGCCACTGCGGGATAATCCAGTCATGTAATTGTTGCATGATACTACTTTAGGTCCGTGGTTTTGTTGATCTTACAGTGTTGCCTGCGATGGTTCGCGGGTATCTAAGTATCACTGTTGTTCCATATCCTGTTCGGCCAGTTCCACCAACTGCCGCATATCGTCTGGCATGGGTGTCTCCCATTGCATCCACTGCTGCGTTTGCGGATGCGTCAAACTCAAGCGCGTGGCGTGCAGTGCCTGCCGCTTGAACCGGCGCAGATAATCAGCATAGGCTGCACTGCACTGTGGCGAAAGCCGCAACCGTCCACCATAAGCCGCGTCTCCCACTAAAGGATATCCAATGTATGCCATGTGCACACGGATCTGATGGGTCCTGCCCGTCTCCAGTTGCACACGAACCAATGTGTGAGCTCGATACCGTTGTTCCACCCGGTAATGGGTAACCGCCGGTTTGCCGTTGTCCCGCACCGCCATGCGCAACCGGTTTGCCGGGTGTCTGCCAATGGGCGCATCAACGGTACCGCCGGCTGTCATAACACCATTGCACAGGGCGAGGTATTCGCGCTTAACCTCTCGTGCCTGTAGCTGTTCCACCAGGTACTTGTGGGCAGTGAGGGTTTTCGCAACAACCATCAACCCGCTGGTATCCTTGTCCAGGCGATGCACGATACCGGCACGGGGCACGGCTGATAGTGCCGGTAAATAATATAACAAGCCGTTACTCAACGTACCGTGCCGGTTACCGGCGCCGGGGTGAACCACCAGCCCCGCGGGCTTGTTGATGACCAGCAGCTGGTCGTCTTCATGAACGATGTCCAGCGCAATGGCTTCTGGCTGCCATTGCGTTTCGTCGTCCACCACGACCACCAGCTCCACCAGTTCGCCGCCGGTCACGGCATCTTTCGATTTTTGCTGTTTGCCGTCTACCAGCACCAGGCCGTCTTTGATCCATTTTTGCAGGCGAGACCTGGAAAAATCCGGAAATAATTCAGCCAAAACCTGGTCTAACCGCCTGCCGGCGCACCGTTCTGGTATAATGACGTTAATTTGGTCTTCGATGGACACAACTCCAAGGGCACGAATTCAGTCTGCAGGACTCTAATCGACCATAAACCGGGCGTGAACAAACCGGGCATGGCATGGGGTCTAGCCGGCCAATCTTACGTATACTATACGTGGTAATGATACCAGGGGATTTCCGGCGAACGCTTGACCATCGTTCACAGCCACAATAAACAAAAAATTATACCATTATTTCATCACTGAATTTGGCACAAAATTGGTATCTAACAGTTGATTTAATGGTGTATTCACAGAAACAGATTTCAGGTTAATCCAATATGACTTACGTTGTTCGAAATAACAGTTTTTTGCCCCCCTTCATCGGCTCACTTACGCGGGCACGGCTACCCACGGGATTGGTTACGGTCCTGCTGTCGATGCTGTTGCTGCTGGGAGGATGTGCAACAACCGGTGATGAGGAAGGCTTTAAAAGCTGGCCTGCTGAAAAACTCTACAAAGAAGCTAAAAATGAGATGGAAGCCGGTGATTACGAGTTAGCGATTGAATACCTTGAGACACTGGAAGCGCGCTATCCCTTTGGTGAACTCGCCGAACAGGCGCAATTGGAAACGGCTTACGCTTATTACAAATTCGAGGAATATGATTCCGCCATTGCCGCCGCCGACCGGTTTATTAAATTGCATCCGCGCCATCCCAAGGTTGACTATGCCTATTATCTCAGAGGGCTGGCGGCATACCATAAAAATGACACGCCTTATGACATCATTGCAACGCAGGACCCGTCAGAGCGCGACCCGGGTTCGACGCGGGATTCGTTTAATTATTTCGCCGAACTGGTCAAGAAATTCCCCAAAAGCAAGTACGTCCCGGATGCCATTAAGCGCATGAAGTATCAACGCAACCTACTGGCCAAACACGAGATACATATTGCCAACTACTATATGAAACGCGGTGCCTACGTTGCCGCCGCCAACCGCGCCAAATATGTTGTGGAAAATTATTCGCAAACACCGGCGGTTGCCGATGCGCTGACACTATTAACGCAAGCGTATAAAAACCTGAAAATGGACGATCTGGCCGCCGACACCAAACGAGTACTGAAAAAAAATTATCCTGATTTCAAAAACAACAATACCGAAGAATGACGAAGTATCCGGAAAACCAGAATCACCGTACAAAAAAAATGCGCTATAAAATAGCGCATTTTTTTATTTGCCATTTACCCGCGATGTTATTCACCGGCCACTGAACACCGCGGGCCAACTCGCCACTTCACTACAAGGCATCACTGTCCGTTTCGCCGGTACGGATACGAACAGCCCCGCCCACATCCGTGACGAAAATTTTACCATCGCCGATTTTACCGGTACGGGCGGCATCGGTAATTACTTCAATACAACGGTCCACTTGATCGTCGTTGACCACTGTTTCAATTTTCACCTTGGGAAGAAAATCCACCACGTACTCCGCGCCGCGGTACAGCTCGGTGTGACCTTTTTGGCGGCCAAAACCTTTTACTTCCGTGGCTGTCATTCCCATAATGCCGATTTCAGATAATGCCTCACGAACATCATCCAGTTTGAACGGTTTGATGATGGCTTCAATCTTTTTCATGTTAATCCTCGTTGTTTTGGCGCTTTTCACCGACAGATGCCATACCGGCAGTGCCTGTTTATCGTATCGTTGTAATCCAAGCCCGATCTGTCTTGCCGACCATGGGGGTTATTATAATGATTTCGCCGCCCGGAAAAACGTTTTTGCCCAAATTCCCCACCTCATGAATAAATAATATCCAGTGACCACCTAGAAAAAGCTTTTGAAACCGGACGTAATGGGGTACCGCCGGTCCCGACTAAACGCACGGCGCGTGATACGCACTCCCGGTGCCGCCTGCCGCCGTTTATATTCATTGAGGTCCACCATCTTGATCACTTGCTCCACCACCGCGCGGTCAAATCCTTCATTCACGATTTCGCCAATGGACTTATCCTCTTCCACATACAGTTCCAGAATGCCATCGAGCTCGCCGTAATCGGGCAACGCATCGGAGTCTTTTTGATCCGGCGCCAGCTCCGCCGACGGCGCCCGATGGATAACTCGTTGCGGGATCACCGGTGACCGCGTATTGCGGTATTCCGCCAGCCGGTATACCAGCGTCTTGGGGACGTCCTTTAGGGCGTTGAAACCACCGGCCATATCACCATAAAGCGTCGCATAACCCACGGCCATTTCACTTTTATTCCCGGTGGTTAGCACCAGCTTGCCGGATTTATTGGACAGCGCCATGAGAATCATTCCCCGGCAACGGGCCTGGATATTTTCTTCCGTAGCGTCAACGTCCTTACCTTCGAATTCTTCCCGCAACACATCCAGTGCCGCCTGAAAAACCGGTTCGATGGATAACTCGTGGTAGCGCACGCCCAGATTTTGCGCCTCCTTTTTGGCATCTTCCAGGCTGATTTGTGACGTATAACGCGACGGCATCATCACCGCTTCAACCCGCTCCGGACCTATAGCATCCACGGCAATGGCCAGGGTTAATCCCGAATCAATCCCTCCCGACAGCCCGATAATAAGGCCAGGGAAGCGGTTTTTCTCCACGTAGTCCCTGACGCCCAACACCAATGCCTGGTAGGTGGTTTCAATTTCAGAGTGTGGATTGGCAATCGTCGATGGCACGGGAGCAACCTTACCATCCTCTGCGATGTTAAATTCGGCAATAAACACATCGTCTTCAAACGCCGGAGCTCGGACGCAGACTTTACCGCCGACGTCCACGACAAAGGAGTCCCCGTCGAATACCAGTTCATCCTGGCCACCGACGAGATTAACGTACAAAATCGGCAGCCCATTTTCCGTGACACGTTGTTTTAACACTTCCTGACGCTCACGGGACTTATTAACGTGATACGGTGAAGCATTGATATTGACAATCAGCCGCGCGCCGGCGTCGGCCACCTGCTTGACAGGCGCGGCAAACCAGATATCTTCGCAAATCGTCAACCCTACCGGGACGCCCTTAATATCCACCACGCAGGCGTCGGTACCCGCCAGAAAATACCGTTTTTCGTCAAACACACTGTAATTGGGTATCTCCTGTTTGTGATAAGTCGCCACCACCTCGCCGTCGCGAATCAACACCAGCGCATTATATACACCCTTGGCGGTTTCCTCGGGATAGCCCACCAGAACATCAATGTCCTTGACGCTGCGTTTTATTTCGTGAATGGCGTTGTCGGCCAAGTCGAGAAACCGTGGCCGAAACAGCAGGTCTTCAGGTGGATAGCCGGTTATCGCCAGTTCCGGAAAAACAATGGCATCGGCACCCAAATGGAAACGGGCATTTTTTGCCGCTTCGATAATTTTTTTGGTGTTGCCGACGATATCGCCCACTGAAAAATTCAGTTGGGCCATTGCGATCTTTAAATGCTTTGCCATAATGTACCGGCCAATAAATACGAAAAAACTTTGTGTAACGGCGATTTGGCTTTTTGGATCCACCAAGCGCCGCTGGGCTTACTATGTAATATGTACTATGTAATATGTACTGTGAACTGTCGGCTCTATATATGGAGTGGCAGCATAGCAGGTAGCAGGTGTCGTGAGCAATGCCGGTGCCGGACAACGAAAGTTGCGAAACGTCGACTCTGACCAATACGACGTTAATGACCTATAAAGCCAATATCATGAATTCTGCAAAATTTACAGTTTGACCAAGCCGTATTCGATGAACAACGATCCGGCTGCGGCAACCGCCGGCATCAGCCGCTGAAAAATTCCTGCATTTTCAGCCCCATTTCAGCCGGTGACAACGCGATACTGACACCGGCCGCATCCAGCGCCGTGGTTTTATGGTGCGCGGTGCCCCCACCACCGCTGATGATCGCTCCCGCGTGCCCCATACGCTTTCCCGGTGGCGCCGTCACACCGGCGATATAGGCCACCACGGGTTTGCGCACGTGCCCCTTAATATAATCCGCAGCCTCTTCTTCCGCCGTGCCGCCGATTTCCCCGACCATAATAATACCCTTGGTCTGGCGGTCGTTTTCGAACATCTCCAGACAATCAATAAACGTTGTGCCCTGTATCGGATCACCGCCGATACCCACGCAGCTACTTTGCCCCAAACCATTCTGCGTGGTTTGGTACACAGCTTCGTAGGTCAAGGTACCCGAACGAGACACAATACCAATGGCACCTTGTTGATGAATGGAACCGGGCATAATCCCGATCTTGCAGACACCGGGGGTGATCACGCCGGGACAATTGGGACCGATTAAGCGAATGTCACTACCCGCCAGGGCGGCTTTGACTTTTATCATATCAAGCACCGGAATGCCTTCGGTGATACAGACGATAACCTTAATTCCCGCCTCAGCCGCTTCCAATATACTGTCCGCTGCAAACGCCGCGGGCACAAAGATCATGGAGGCGTTGGCATCAGTCTCGTCCACAGCATCCCGCACAGTATTGAACACCGGCAGGCCCAGATGCGTTTGCCCGCCTTTGCCGGGCGTGACACCACCGACCATTTTGGTGCCGTACTCAATGGCCTGTTGCGAATGAAAACTACCCTGCTTTCCGGTAAAACCCTGGCAGATTACCCGCGTATTGTTATCGATCAATATTGACATCAGGCAGCCCCCCTTGCCGCTTTTACCGCACTGGTTGCCGCTTCGGTAAGGCCGTGGGCCGTGAGCACTTCCAGCCCGCTTTCATCCAGCAGTTTCAAGCCGCGCTCGACATTGGTGCCTTCCAGTCGTACGACGACAGGGATGTTTAACGCCACTTCACGCATAGCCTGTATAATCCCTTCAGCGATCAAATCGCAACGCACGATACCGCCAAAGATATTGACCAGGATCGCTTTGACATTCTGGTCGGAAACCACCAATTTGAATGCTTCCACCACGCGTTCGCTGGTAATACCGCCACCCACGTCGAGAAAATTCGCCGGTTCGCCGCCATGCAGCTTAATTAAATCCATAGTGGCCATAGCCAGGCCGGCGCCATTGACCATACATCCGATATTACCGTCCAGGGTGACATAGTTTAATTCATGTTGTTTGGCGCGGTATTCGCGCTCGTCTTCCTGGGTGGGGTCGCGCCATTCCACCAGTTCCGACTGCCGGTAAAGCGCACTGTCATCCACGTTAATTTTGGCGTCCAGTGCCAGCAATTCGCCCTGCGTCGTTATCACCAACGGGTTAATCTCGATCAGGCTGAGATCTTTGTCGGTAAACAAGCGATACAAGGCGCTCATGGTTAGCGCCAGTTCCTTGACCTGTGATCCCTCCAGGCCGATGCCGAAGGCAAGCTGACGGCACTGATAGGGCTGTAGCCCAACTACCGGATTAACGGTTGCGGTAAAAATCTGATCCGGCTGCTTTTTTGCCACCTCTTCAATGTCCATCCCTCCCATGGATGATGCCATGAACACAATGCGATTGCTGCCTCGGTCAACCAGGGCTCCCAGATACAGTTCCTTCTCAATGGAACTCAGGGTTTCAATGAGCACTTTATTGATGGGCAGACCGTGCTGATCGGTTTGGTGGGTCACCAGCCGCGTGCCCAGCATACGATCCACAACAGACTCCAGCTCGGTTGTGCCCGATACCCGTTTTACACCGCCGCCTTTTCCTCGACCGCCGGTATGAACCTGGGCTTTTACCACCCAGCTTTCGCCGCCCAGTGTCTTGGCGGCCTGCCTGGCTTCATCCGCCGACTCGGCGATCATCCCCCGTGGTATTTGTATGCCGTATTCGGAAAACAGCTTTTTGGCTTGGTATTCGTGTAAATTCATGAAGTATCCCGGTCAATTCACCATTGGTAATGTCGTCCAGCCATGTCATGCACTCGCCCGCCGGGCGTTTCAGGATGGTGCGCTCGTCTGGACCAAATCGTTGAAAAACAAAGATTCCGTTGCATTATAGGATTTCGCGATATTATATGAGAAGGGTAGAGGGTAACAACGATTAAAGCAAAAATTTTATTATTCAGACCCCAACTCCAACCATTCTCCTGATTCCCACTACTGGTGTAAAATAAGCGGCACTAGTGACATCCGGTTTATGACTGCGTCCGCAGTTTGTTCAATCTCACTTGAATCGCGTCCGCTGTTTCAGACAATATAGAGTAAAGACTAGCCAGGAATAAAACCTCATGAAACCACGCCGTATCGTCCTTGCAGCAATTGTTAGTTTGTTGACCATTACCTGTACCCTGCCGGCACAGGCAGGGGTTAAAGAAGACTTTGAAGAAGCCATGAACGCCGCCAAGCAGCGGGACCTGAAATTTGCCATGCAAATCTGGCGGGAATTAGCCAAAAACGGCCACGCCAAGTCCCAATACCAGATGGGCGTGCTCTATCGTAAAGGCCTTGGGGTGGAAAAAAATCTGGAAACGGCCTACATGTGGTTTCGCCGGGCCGCAGAAAAGGGCCATCCGCTGGCCCAATACAACCTCGGTATCATGTACCAAAAGGGTTGGGGCACCAAACGCGACGCCAAGGAAGCCGAAAAATGGTTTCGACGCGCTGCCAAACAGGACGTTGCCATGGCCAAGGAAAAGATCAAAAACAGCGTCACGGACTCGATTTCAAGCATCGATAAATCCAAACTATCCAACAAAGACCGGAAAAAACCCGTCGATATCAACGAGTTACTAGTTTGGGCGGCCGGCGAAGGACGCAGCGCCGGGGTACGGGACCTCGTTGAAATGGGCGCCGATCCCAACCGGCGGGATAAATTCGGACGGACTCCACTGATGGAGGCCGCTTATAACGGCCATGCGGACACCATTGAAATGTTGCTGAAAAAGGGCGCCCAAGTAAATGTCAAAGACGGCGCCGGCTCGTCGGCACTACTGGAGGCCGCTGCCCGTAACCACTCTGAC
>JASFOJ010000013.1:0-55966 GCA_050116575.1 Gammaproteobacteria bacterium
TGGACCATAATTTGATCTCCTGTTGTAAACAGCTCCGCGCGTTATTGCCCCCATTGTTGTTCCGTAGTGGTGTATCTTTTTATGGATTGATGCTGCAACTTTGTTAATTCAATAACTGCCTAAACAACAAATGTTATAAGTTGCCGTTACTGGAAAGTGATTGGTGCCGGGCGGCTACAGCGGATACTTCAATAACACCTCTTTGCTGTAATGGGGGATTGCGTACAGACACTGTGGTTAATACGTGCTGGTCTTACCTTATAGTCTAGGGCATGGCGACTCAAAATGGGGTATTTAGTCAGGGAAAAAGTTAATTGTGTGAAAGCTTGGTTTATACCTTTATCGTCTGCCAAAATAACGTTTATATATTAAACCGCTAATATTGCGATTCACGATTTGTTAATCGGCCTGGCGCGGGCGCGCGGGTAGCAACGATAAATTTTGCTACTTGACGGCGATGGTTGTGCTGGCACAAAAACGTGTCTTCGCGATCAATTACGGATACCTGACATTCACATCGATCCAACGGGTAACTATATTATGTGACTGCGTTATGTGATGATGGCGAATGCAATATTGTGATGGCATCGCGCGCTGATTTAGTTCACCGTAATCAACGTGGTTGACTGAAGCGATCGCATATTTGGCGCCGTTGTTCGTAGGCTTCCCGTGTCACACGGATATCTTCCAGGTAGTAAGGTAGTTCTTCCAGTGTCAACGCCTGTGCACCGTCGACCAGCGCTGTTTTCGGTTCGGGATGAAAGTCAACCAGGACCATGTTGGCGCCTGCAATAACACCCTGGGCGGTGGCGTGAAAGATATCCTGTATGCCGTCGGATGATTCCGCGCGGATACCCACCGAATGGGACGGGTCAATACATACCGGCATACGGGTGAGGCGCTTGACCACCGGGATATGGGCAAAATCAACCAGGTTGCGATGAGGATCGGCGTAGTTGGTTTTCATACCGCGCAAGCCGAATATTATCCTGGCATTGCCCTCACTGGCGAGATATTCCGCCGCATTTAATGATTCCTCCAGGGTAATGCCAAAACCGCGTTTTAATAATACCGGGAATGACTGTTGTCGGCCCACCACTTTTAACAATTCGAAGTTTTGGGTATTGCGAGTGCCGATTTGCAGCATGACACCGGTGGGATGGCCGGTTTGTTCCAGGGCGTTGGCGATTTCATCAAGATGAGCGTGATGGGTAATTTCCATGGCGATAATCTTGATGTCGTACTTCCCGGCCAGTTCGAAAACATAGGGCAGGCAGTTGGCGCCGTGTCCCTGGAAAGAATACGGACTGGTTCGCGGTTTGTAGGCACCCATCCGGGTACATTGCAGTCCGTTTTCCTTTAAGGCTTTCATCATTTGTTCGACATGCTCACGTGTATCGACGGCACATAGCCCCGCAAATATGTTGAGATGTTCCTGGCTAAATAACACACCATTATAATCAAAGCGGGTTGAGCGCGACTTATCGCTGTGGCGGCCGAGGATACGGTATTCTTCTGAAATACGGATGACTCTCTCAACCAGCGGTAACGCTTCAATGGTTTGTTGGTCGATCGTGTTGGTTTCGCCGATTAAATAAATTTCCGTCAGTGTCTGTTGTGAGCCTTCAACCTTGTGAACACGGTGCTCGATATTGGGAAGCCGGGACAAATGCTCGATAAGTTGCCGGTACTGTTCACCCGAAGTGTCAGCGTTGGGTTCAAGAATCACGATCATTGGGTTTTCCTTTTATGATAAGTCCTAATGTTAATGACCAGGTTATGTGAGGCGCATTATCTTTGCTGGTTTACTTATCGTATAGACAACAGCGATGACAGTACTATTGCGCTCGCGGACGGGTTAAACCGGCTCGTGGTCATGGCGAATTCAAAATTGTACAAGATTATAAGTTAATTACGATTTGTTATTTAGTGTGTCAGTTGCTCATTTTTAGGTATCTTGTCGTTATTATCCGATTCGTACAATTTTTCCGCTAATTCTGTAAAATCGTTTGCAAACCCGCGAACAATTGACTAGAGTTTTGGAGATTGCAAGCAATAGTTCCAGGGTTTTAGGCTGTAGCCGTGGAGCAATTGACGACAATTACAATTGTAGCAACCGGAAACAGCGGTTGTTTTTCGGGGAAAACATTGCAATTGCCATTTGCTTAACCACTACCACGCATCATCCAGTGTAGGGGCAAAATATTGCTTAGCAAGGTAGTAAGCAACATGAGCTTTTTATTCGTTAGCACATTTTAGTACATGGATAGGGGTTAAATACTATGCAGTCAGGAACAGTCAAATGGTTCAATAACGCCAAAGGTTACGGCTTTATCGTTCCAGAGAGTGGTGGGGAAGATGTTTTTGTACACTACTCAACGATTGATGGCACGGGGTTTAAAACATTAAAAGAAGGGCAGGTGGTTCAGTACGAAGCCTCCGAAAGTCCTCGAGGTATCCAGACGACTCGCGTCGTCGGCAACCCTACCCGGGCCGATGGTACTGAGCAGGAAAGCAATATCAGTGAGTCGGTTGGAAGCAGCGTCTAAATAACTTTCATAACGACAAAAAAGTCGCTCTACAACCTTCAACAGTCAGTCGCAATAGCGTCGCAGGATGTCGCTATAGGCGTCGATGCGTCTGTCCCTGAAATAGGGCCACAACCGCCGTACCTGTTCACTGCGGGCAAGGTTGATGTTGACCGCCAGTGACTCGGCTTTGTCTACGGCGCAACACGCCAATAGCTCACCCTGCGGACCGGCAATAAAACTGGATCCCCAAAATTCAATGCCCTGTATCTGCCCGCTGGGGTCGGCTTCGAATCCCGTGCGGTTACAACTGACCAGCGGCAGGCCGTTGGCGATGGCATGTGCCCGTTGAATGGTGGTCCAGGCGTCCCTTTGGCGTTGGCGTTCCTCATCATTGTCTCTGGGGTCCCAACCGATAGCGGTGGGGATGACCAGGAAATCGGCACCGCCCAGTGAGGCCAGTCGTGCCGCTTCCGGGTACCATTGATCCCAACACACCAGTACGCCAATTTTGCCCACGGATGTTTGCACCGGCTGGAATCCCAGGTCGCCGGGGGTGAAATAAAATTTCTCATAAAAGCCAGGATCGTCCGGAATATGCATTTTGCGGTAAATCCCGGCGATGGTCCCATCCCGTTCGAGAACCACGGCGGTGTTATGGTAGATCCCGCTGGCCCGCCGTTCAAAAAGACTGGCAATAATCACCACCGAATGGCTACGGGCTACCGCCGCGAGCTTTTCGGTGGTGGGACCGGGGATGGTTTCCGCGAGGTCAAAGTTGGCCGTGTCTTCGGTCTGACAAAAATACAGCGTGCGATGCAGCTCCGGCAGCACCACGACGTCAGCGCCTTGCTGCGCAAGGGACTCAATGCCCTCAATGCTGGTCGCCAGGTTTTGTTCCAGGTTAGCAGTACAACTTTGCTGAACCAGGCCTATGGATAGCGTATTTGTCATCGTAAACCTTCAGTTTTGCCAGTTTTAACTAACGTTGATTTGTAACATTCGCTCGTTTAACCCGTGATCCAAACGAAGTTTAAAGCAGCACACCTTCCGGCAACTGCATGGTAACGCAATGTAAACTGCCGGCCTGTTTTACCAGTGTTAGACAGTTTATCGCAATGATTTTCCGTGACGGAAAACAATTTTGCATAACAGCAATAGCATCGCGGTCTTTGTCCTGGCCGTAGACCGGCAGCAGGACCGCGTTATTGATAATGAGGAAATTGGCGTACGTGGCGGGCAAACGCCGGCCTTCGTCGTTATATACCGGGTCGGGTAATGGCAAGGGCGTTAACTCATAGGGTTTGTTGTTGTGGTCGCGTAGATTGGCCAGCTCGGCTTCCATTTGTTGTAAGGTAGCGTAATGCTCGTCCGTCGGATTATCACAACGCACATAGGCAATGCGGGTGGGACTGACAAACCGCGCCAGGGTGTCGACATGGGCATCGGTGTCGTCGCCCAGCAGCTCCCCGTGGTTCAACCAGTGAACGTGCCGGATACCTAGCGTCTCACCCAGCAATTGCTCAATTCGAGTTTGGCTATAATCGTGGTTTCGGGTCGCGGTGAGTAAACAGCCGGTGGTTAGCAATGTTCCTTTGCCGTCGGTATCGATACTGCCACCTTCAAGAATGAAATCCATAGCCTGTACAGGGCATTGGAAACAGCCTTGCGAGTCCAATTGACCGGTGAGTTGATCATCCAGCTGATACGGATGTTTGCCGCCCCAGCCATTGAACCGAAAATCAAGCAACAGGGGTTTGCCATGATCAACAACGGTAACCGGGCCGTGATCCCTGGCCCAGGAATCATTGCTGGGGGCCAGGGCGATGCGAATATGATCTTCACGGACGTTAGCAGTGACCAACCGTGAACGGATATGTTGCCGGTGGCCGGCGTTGCGAGCAACGATCAACACTTTTTCCGCCTGCGCAATCTGAACGGCAATGTCAGTAAAAACAGATTCTGCGTCAACCAAAAGGGGTTGCCAATCGGACTGGTCGTGGGGCCAGGTGAGCATCACGCCGCTTTGGGGTTCCCATTCGGCAGGAAAACGCCGCACCGTCATGGTGTTTCGGATTCCGCCGGTGGTGTCTTTACCGGCCTGGGGTCGAAGCGGGCGACTTTAACGCCGTTGTCTTTGGTCTGCACGATTTCAATGGGGTGACCGGCAATGAGAATACTGGTGCCCGGTTCGGGTATTTCTTCCATTTGTTCCAGGATCAAGCCGTTGAAGGTTTTGGGCCCTTCGGTGGGCAAGTTCCAGTTCATGGTGCGGTTCAGTTCGCGGATACTGGCGCTGCCGTCAATGAGAAATGTGCCGTCTTCCTCGGCGTGGATGTCCTTGATGCTTTGCGATGGATCGGAGGTAAATTCACCCACAATTTCCTCCAGGATGTCTTCCAGGGTAACCAGGCCTTCCACGTCACCGTACTCGTCAACCACCAGGCCGATGCGTCGTTTCTGTCGTTGAAATTGCAGCAGCTGCGTATTGAGGGCTGTATTTTCGGGGACAAAATACGCGTCGCGGATATGGGGCATTAAATCGGTTTTGCTCGTCTCCGGCTTGGTCAGCATTTCCAGGGTATTGCGCACGTGCAGCAGGCCGATCACGTTATTTATATCGGAGCGGTAAACGGGAAACCGGGTGTGGCGGCTGTTGATAATTTGTTTGAGAATATCCTCCCAGTCATCATCCAGATCGATGCCGATTATCTCGTTGCGCGGGATCATAATATCGTTCACCGTGACCCGTTCCAGATCCAGGATGTTGGTCAGCATTTTCTGGTGGCGGCGGGGAATCATGGCGCCGGCCTCACTGACCACAGTGCGCAGTTCATCGGAGGTCAGGCGTTCGTCCTTGCTGCGTTGCGGTGATACGCCAAATAGTTTTAACAGGCCGTTGGCAATAAAATTCACCAGCCAGACGACGGGATAGAGTATTTTTAGCAACGGTTCGAGCACCAGTGTCGCGGGGAACGCTATACGCTCGGGGTGCAAGACGGCCAATGTTTTGGGTGCCACTTCGGAAAAAATGAGAATCACCAGCGTAAGTAAACCGGCGGCAATCGCAATACCGGCTTCACCTATCAGGCGCAACGCGATAATCGTGGCAATGGAGGAGGCCAGAATATTGACGAAGTTATTACCCAGCAGGATCAGTCCGATAAGCCGGTCGGGGCGTTCCAGCAATCGTTTGGCGCGTTGCGCGCCACGATGATTTTCCTTGCTCAAGTGGCGCAGCCGGTAGCGGTTCAGGCTGACCAGGCCGGTTTCGGAACCGGAGAAAAAACCGGATAACAGGATTAACACTACCAGGGCACCCACCAGGACGCTTAAGGGAATATGTTCCAACGAAACGAGATCCTCGCTCTATTATAGTAAGTACAGAAGACTACCGACTTTTAACGACCGAGAATGATTTCCGTGACCCATTTACTACCCATGTAGGCCAGCAACAACACAAAAAAGCCGCCCAGTGTCCAGCGGATAGCAGTGGTACCGCGCCAGCCGAAACGCCAGCGTCCCCATAGCAACGTGGCAAAGACAAACCAGGCGATGATGGACAGCACGGTTTTGTGCGCAACGTGCTGGGCGAACATGTCTTCGAGGTAAATCATGCCGGTGATCAGTGACAGGCTGAACAGGAAAAATCCCAGCCCGATCATCTGAAACAACAGGCTCTCCATGGTTTCCAGTGGCGGCAATGCACGGATAAAACCGCCCGGCTTGCGGTTACTCAGCTGCCGGTCCTGAATCCACAACACAACGGCATGGACCGCGGCGATCGTCAACAACGCGTACGCCATGATGGACATTAAAATGTGGATCTTTAATTCCATGGCTTCGGCGGGTAGCATGGTGTGTTTAACCGGGAACAGCATGTCCAGCAGGATGGACAGGGCGGCGAGGGGTAATAATACAATGCCGAGGTTTTCCACCGGATTGGCAATGGCGCCCAGCATGAGCGTCAGGGCAATGAGCCACATAATGAGTGACCCGGCGTTAAAAAACCCGAAGTTAACGCCTTCGGGAATAAAAAGGACATGAGATAAATAGACGGTATGCAGAACCACTGCTATCAATCCCAGTATAATGATACCGGTTTTCTTCCTTAACGGTGAGTCCGGTTGCGTATCCTTTCGGCCGAACAGGCGAACCGCCAATAAAATACTGGTTATCAGGTAAAGTACCATGGTCGCCGAACTGATCATTATCGTTTGCATAGTTGACCGCTTATTGGAATGTTGAATGGTTGCCTGTTGACAGTTTGTTGGCCCGTTGTGTTTTAACCGCACGCCACACTACACACCATCCCACACCACACCCGGTATCCGGATCCCAAAGACCCCGTGTGATATGCAATGTTGCATTCAGCTGACGCGTTCCCGTGGCTGGATGTCAAAAATTGGCACGATTAAAAGATAGATATTTGAACTAAATGAATTACAATAAAATTATGTACAAAATCAATAAATAATGAAAGCAGATATTTTGGTGCGTATCGGCACGGAATCCGCAAGCCGGATGATGGTAAATTACCCTGGTCGTCGTGCGGTGTTCCAGAAGCCATATCGGCTACTGGCGGGTTCGGTTGATGATTGAATTGTTCGATATATGGATCGCAAAAAGCGTAAAGCGTTCGAAACGCAAAAATGTATAATAATTACCCAAATTTCGGTAAGCACAGACAATAACATGAAGCCGTCGACAAATTGGTAATATGCACAGGCAAAATCTGTCCCAAAAATGTAAAGAAATGGTATGGCGTGCCGTAGTCTGTACAAAATGGGCAGTAACAATTCCTCTATCGATAACGACAGCAAAGCAAAAAATAAGCAGTGTTTAGCCACTTGAGTGAGAGATGAATTTACGTGTTTTAGGATGCAGCGGCGGCATTGGCGCTGATTTAAGGACAACCTCGCTTTTAATCGATGATGATATTCTCATCGATGCCGGTAGTGGCGTGGGTGACTTGTCACTGGACGAGCTGATGAAGATTAAACATATCTTCCTTACCCATACGCACATGGACCATTTTACCTTTCTGCCGTTGATGGTCGACAGTATATTCGGCAGCATCGAAGAACCCATTGTCGTTCACGGCCAGCCCAAAACCATTGAGGCCCTTAAGACCCATATCTTTAACTGGACCATTTGGCCGGATTTCTCCAAATTGCCCACCGAAGACAACCCGGTCATGGCCTTTGAATCCATGACGCCGGGCGCCACGATGCAAATGGGTGAGCGTACCATTGAAATGATCGAAGTGAACCATATTGTGCCAGGTGTGGGCTATCGCGTGGAGTGCGCCAGTGGGTGTTTTGCCTTTACCGGTGATACAACCAACCATGACAATTTCTGGAATGTGTTGAACCAGTACGAACGGCTGGATTTACTCATCTGTGAAGTGGCGTTTCCCAACCAATTGGAAGATCTCGCCAAACGCGCCGGCCATTATTCGCCCCAGTTGCTGGCCCTGGATCTGGTGAAACTGCGCCATCAGCCGGACATTTATATTTCCCACACCAAGCCCGGCAAGGAAGACCTCATCGTCGGCGAGTGCCGCGACGCTGTTCCAGGACGCAATATTCAGCGCTTGTTCGGTGGCAAGCGTTTCACGTTATAATACCCCCCAAATTTAAAGAATTTTTCCGGGATGTCCGCCCCTCAAACCGGGGTGGGGTAATATCCTGCCATTTCAATTCAATTATCGAGCTTAAGGTTTTCCATGTTTGAAAATTTAACCGACCGGTTATCACAAACCATTAAACAGGTCCGTGGCCAGGCCCGGCTGACGGAAGACAATATCAAGGATACGCTGCGCGAAGTGCGCAAGGCGTTACTGGAAGCCGACGTAGCGCTACCGGTGGTGCGGGCGTTTGTGGACGACGTCAAACAACGCGCCCTGGGCGAGGACGTCATGAAGAGCCTCACCCCCGGTCAGGCGTTTATCAAAATTGTCCAGGGTGAACTGGTCAAGCTCATGGGCGAG
Organism: Gammaproteobacteria bacterium; assembly: GCA_050116575.1. Taxonomy (GTDB): domain Bacteria; phylum Pseudomonadota; class Gammaproteobacteria; order SZUA-152; family SZUA-152; genus JAKEGK01. The sequence goes on from JASFOJ010000013.1 coordinate 8,521, forward strand.
GCCAACGAGGAGTTGAACCTCAATGTGCGGCCCCCCGCCGTGGTGCTGGTGGCCGGTTTGCAGGGTTCGGGTAAAACCACCAGCGTGGCCAAACTGTCCCGCTGGCTGGTGGAAAAAAAGAAAAAATCCGTCATGGTGACCAGTGCCGATATTTACCGGCCCGCGGCTATCGATCAGCTGGAAACCCTGGCGCGCGAAGTGGGGGCCAGTTTCTTCCCCAGTGATACCAGCCAGGACCCGGTGGACATCGCCAATAACGCTATCGACGCCGCCCGCAAGCAGGCCCAGGATGTATTGATCGTGGATACCGCCGGCCGGTTGCACATCGACGACCAGATGATGCAGGAAATCAAACGCCTGCATGGTGCAGTGGAACCGGTGGAAACGCTGTTTGTGGTGGACAGCATGACCGGCCAGGATGCCGCCAACACCGCCAAAGCCTTCAATGACGCCCTGCCACTGACCGGTGTTATTCTAACCAAAACGGATGGTGACGCGCGCGGTGGGGCGGCGCTGTCCATTCGCCAGATTACCGGCAAGCCCATCAAATTCCTCGGCGTCGGCGAGAAAACCACGGCGCTGGAGCCGTTTCACCCTGACCGTATGGCCTCCCGCATTCTGGGCATGGGCGATGTACTGAGCCTCATCGAGGAAGCTGAGCAAAAGGTGGACAAGGCTGAAGCCGAACGCCTGGCCAGAAAAGTCAGCAAAGGTAAGGGGTTTAATCTGGAAGACTTCCGCTCCCAGCTCCAGCAAATGCAGAACATGGGCGGGCTCGCCGGTTTAATGGACAAAATGCCGGGCATGTCGGGCATGACCCAACAGATGAAAAATCAGGTGGATGACAAACACATGAAGCGCCTGGAAGCGATCATCAATTCCATGACCCCCCACGAGCGACGTTTTCCCAAGGTGATCAATGGCTCGCGCAAAAAACGTATCGCCACAGGTTCGGGTACCCAGGTGCAGGACGTCAATCGGCTGCTCAAGCAGTTTACGCAGATGCAGAAAATGATGAAAAAAATGTCCAAGGGTGGCATGAAAAACATGATGCGGGGTATGAAAGGCCGCCTGCCGCCGGGAATGCCCTTCTAGCGGGGCGCGGGGGAGTGGTAACCAAGATCCGGAGCGCAAATATGTATTAACGGCGCGCGAGCGGCGGAATAACTGTTTCAATTTGCGGTAAATTTACATACAATACGCGCTCGTTGATGGTCGTGGCTGGTTAATATTTAACCGTCAGGCCCTTGGTTATGTGGTCATTAAAGCTTTAAAAGCCTTGGCTTTTGTTCAATAAACGTTGCGAACGATAAAGCAGTTGGCTGTAATTCCACAACACCCAAGATTCAAGAACAATTTATACAGCATCTTAACGGAGCCCAATAAATAATGGTTACAATTCGTTTATCGCGCGGCGGCGCCAAAAAGCGACCTTTTTACAGCATCGTGGTTCAGGACAGCCGCAAACCCCGTGACGGCCGTTTCATCGAGCGTGTTGGATTTTATAATCCCAGCGCAGTAGGCGGTGAAGAAGGGTTGCGTCTCAACCAGGAGCGTATCGAATACTGGATTAGCCAGGGTGCCCAGCTATCCGAGCGGGTGGCCGGTATTGTTAAAAACAGCAACAAAGCCTGATTCAAAAAGTATAATAACCCGCTGTTTTCTCAAGTTATTATTCAGCCCAGCGTTGCGCTCGTGATTCGATAGCAGCGCGGCGCCCACACAATCCAACCATGGAAGAGACGGATTCCCAGTTTGTCGTCGTCGGTAAAATTACCAGCGCTTATGGCGTCAAAGGCTGGGTAAAAGTCTTTTCCTACACCGATCCCGTCAGCAATATCCTGCAATATACGCCCTGGTATCTTCCGGATTCGCCGAAACACAATGGCTGGCGCCGTTGCGAGTTGGTGAACGGCCGGCTCCATGGCAAACAGCTAGTGGCGCAACTGGAAGGGGTTAACGATCGTAATCAGGCGGAATTGCTGCGTGGTACGGACATTGCGGTACCGCGCAGCCAGCTGCCGGAACCGGAGGAAGGGGAATACTACTGGCTGGACCTGAAAGGTCTCAGGGTCGTTAATACCCACGGTGTTGAACTGGGCGTGGTGGACGATATGATGGAAACCGGCGCCAACGACGTGCTGGTGGTAAAGGGCGACCGGCAACGGCTCATTCCTTATGTGATGGACGAGATCGTCAAAGACGTGAACCTGGCGGGCGGCGTCCTGACGGTGGACTGGGAACCTGATTATTAGCAGCGGCCGGATTATTGACAACGGATACCAGGAGTAGCGAACTCAAAGGTTTCTCATGCGCATCGATGTCATCTCCCTGTTCCCCGCTATGTTTGACGCTATCCGTGATTACGGCATTAGCCGGCGCGCCATCGAACAGCAGTTGCTGCAACTTGAGATCTGGAATCCCCGGGATTTCACCACCGATAACCACCGCACGGTGGATGACCGTCCCTACGGCGGTGGTCCCGGCATGGTTATGATGGTGGAACCTGTTAAAAAAGCCATCCATGCTGCCCGCGAGGCGTCCCGTAAAGCGACCGGGGGCTCGGTGAAAACGGTTTATTTGTCACCGCAGGGGCAGGTTGTGACCCAACGCCTGTTGCAGGAGGCCGCCGGGCAACAGGGGCTGATTCTATTGGCGGGGCGCTATGAAGGGGTGGATGAGCGCTTGCTGGAAACGCAAATCGACGAAGAATGGTCTATTGGTGATTATGTGCTCAGCGGTGGTGAACTGGCGGCCATGGTGCTGATCGACGGTATGACGCGCCTGCTGCCGGGGGCGTTGGGCCACGAAGATTCCGCCGACCAGGACTCGTTCATGAGCGGTCTGCTGGATTATCCCCACTATACGCGCCCGGAGCAGTGCGAGGGGCTGCCGGTGCCGGGAGTGCTGCTTAGCGGCGATCACCAGGCCATCGCGCGATGGCGCTTGAAGCAGGCGCTGGGCCGCACCTGGTTGCGCCGCCCCGATTTGCTACATGCATTGCAACTTGATGATTTACAAAAAGAATTATTGGAAGAGTTTATCCGCGAGCAGGGCGAAGGACAGTAATCGCCGACATGGTGGAATATTGCCATATGAGTGGTGAATTGTTAAAAAAAATGAGCATATTTGAGGTGTTATCGGGCAAATTGTTCGGTATAATGCGCCGCACCGAGAATTGGAGTCAGTCATGAGCAACATCATTCAACAGCTTGAAGCAGAACAATTGAAAGACATACCGGAATTCAATCCCGGTGATACGGTGGTGGTTAACGTCAAGGTTAAGGAAGGTAACCGTGAACGTGTCCAGGCCTTCGAAGGCGTTGTGATCGGCAAGCGCAACCGCGGCATCAATTCCGCTTTTACCGTGCGCAAGGTTTCCCACGGCGAAGGTGTTGAGCGCGTGTTCCAGACCCACAGTCCCACCATTGAGTCCATCAAAGTGAAACGCCGTGGTGACGTTCGCCGCGCCAAGCTCTACTACCTGCGCGAGCGCCAGGGCAAGGCAGCACGTATCAAGGAAAAGCTGTAACCGCGGTACACTTGCACCAAACGTTGTAACACAGCAGGTGCTGTAAAGCGAAATATTCTAGCGCTGAAAATTGTAACGCTAAAAATTGTAACGAAAGTGAAACGGGTGTCGGGTATAATGCCAGACACCCGTTTGCGTTTTAACCAGTCAGGCATATTCGGGGAAAGAGGTGTAAGCGGTGAAACAGCCGTTACACGCTTAGCAACCATTGACGAGGGAGCTGATGATTATGGCAGGACTGATTCCCGCGAAAGCTGATTCTCTTGCAGATGCCGTCATTGCGACATCACTTCCCATTGCCAGTAACCGATTGGCGATTTACACCGGCGACAACAAGCTCAGGGCCTTATCGTTTGTCGGTGGTAACACGCCCCTGAAACCGGCTAAAGACCCGTTTACCCGCGAGGTGGTCAGTCAGCTGAAGGGCTATTTCGCTGATCCTGCCTTTGCATTTGATCTGGCGCTGGATCTCAAAGGCACCGACTACCAGCGGCGGGTATGGCAAACATTGCAGACTTGCGCCGCGGGTACGGTATGGTCGTATGGCGCATTGGCAAAACGCATTAACAGCGCGCCGCGCGCAGTGGGCGGTGCCTGCCGGCGCAATCCGGTGCCCATCGTGGTTCCCTGTCATCGGGTGGTGGCGGCGCAGGGACTGGGCGGATATGCCGGGCACACAGCGGGTTCCTATATGGCGATCAAGCAATGGTTATTACAACATGAGTCAGCCCGCTAATCAGTTGGCGGACGCGGAGAGCAGTATTAGCGCGGCCAGCCAACAACAGCTGGAGTCATTTCTTGATGCCATCTGGATGGAACGCGGTCTCAGCGAAAACACCTTGAATGCCTACCGCACGGATTTGCAGGGCCTGGCAAAATGGTTATATCACCAGGACCAACAGGATCTATTACCCGCGACCCGCAGTCAGTTGCTGGATTACCTTAGCCACCGTGTAAATCAGGGAACCAAATCCCGCTCCGCGGCGCGACTGTTGTCCAGTATCAAGCGCTTCTACCAATACTGTGTGCGGGAACAGTTAATTGATCAGGATCCCAGCGACCGTATTGAGGCGCCGAAAATCGGGCGCACGCTGCCCAAATCGCTGTCCGAAGCGGAAGTGGAAGCCTTGCTGGATGCGCCGGATCTGAAAGATCCGTTGGGGGTGCGAGACAGAACGATGCTGGAATTGTTGTATGCCACCGGCCTGCGGGTTTCGGAACTGGTAACGTTGCGTATGGAACAGATCAATTTACGCCAGGGTGTGGTGCGTATCCTGGGTAAAGGCAACAAGGAAAGGCTGGTGCCACTGGGCGAAGAGGCGTTGAACTGGCTGGACAAATATTTAGCCGAGGTGCGCCATGACATTACTCCGGCATCGGTCAGCGACTATGTTTTTACGACCCGGCGGCACTCGGCCATGACCCGCCAGGCATTTTGGTATTTGATTAAACGCTATGCACAGAAGGTAGGTATCAAGAAACATTTGACTCCCCACACGTTGCGCCATTGTTTTGCCACCCATTTGTTAAACCACGGGGCGGACTTGCGGGTTGTGCAAATGCTGCTGGGGCACAGCGATTTATCAACCACCCAGATTTATACCCATGTGGCGCGGGAACGGCTGCGCAGCCTGCATGCACAACATCATCCACGGGGCTGACAGCCGGCAAACAGCGAAATAAAGCGAAACGAAAGACAAACCAAAGTGAAAACAACGGAGAACTGATATGCCGTCGTTTGACGTGGTATCCGAAGTCGATATGCATGAACTGACCAATGCGGTGGACCAGACCAACCGTGAAGTGGGCAACCGATTCGACTTTAAAGGCACGAATTCCAAGGTGGAACAGGCGGAAGCGGAAATCACCATAATCAGTGAAAGTGATTTCCAGGTGGAGCAAATTCTGGATATATTGCGCCAAAAAATGGTCAAACGCGGCATAGATATTGGATGTTTGGAGATCGGTGAACCGGTAGCCAGTGGCAGGGAAGTTCGTCGAAAAGTGGTCGCCCGGCAGGGTATCGACAAGGAACTGGCGAGAAAAATTGTTAAAATGATCAAAGACGCCAAAATGAAGGTGCAGGCCGCAATCCAGGGGGACCAGGTGCGTGTCTCCGGCAAAAAGCGCGATGATTTACAGCAGGTCATCGGTGTTTTGAAAGACGCCAAGCTTGAGTTACCGTTGCAGTACACGAATTTCAGAGATTAAGGCATTTTTGGTTTTATACATATTACGAGTGAGGCTGTTATGACTGTTATGAGAAAAGTAGTTCTGGGAGCGGCGTTGATGTTAACGGTTCCTGTGACAATGGCTGCGGATACCGCACTGGATCAAGTAAAAAGTACGTTGCAAAAGCTAATGCCCAATTCCAAGCCCGACAGTATTCAGATGTCGCCTATTCCCGGTGTCTACGAAATCGTATACGGCACACAAATCGTTTATATGACCAAAGACGGACGTTACATGATCGAAGGGGACGTCTACGACGTGAATAAGCGGGTAAACCTGACCGAAGATGCCCGCAAGGCCGGCCGCAAAGAAGCATTGGCAAGCCTCGATGAAAAAAATATGATCGTGTTCAAGCCCAAAGACAAGGAAACCAAATACGTTATTACCGCATTTACGGACATCGATTGCGGTTACTGCCGTAAGCTCCATTCTCAAATCAAGCAATACAATGACCTGGGTATCGAAGTGCGCTACGCGTCTTTTCCCCGGTCCGGATTAAATACCAAGTCTTATTACAAGGCGGTGGCGGTGTGGTGCGCCAAGGACCGGAACAAGGCGATAACCATTGCCAAGGGTGGCGCTAAGCTGGACGAACTGAAGAAACTGGATCATGTGAAAAACGAAAAACCTTGCGCCGATGCTATCGCCAAGCAACTGGCCACGGCGCGTGAGGCGGGTGTCACCGGAACACCGTCCCTGTTTATGGAAAACGGCCGCATGATTCCCGGCTACGTTCCGCCAAAACAGTTGCGGAAAATGTTGGATGATGCCGCGCATAGTTAAATTTTTATTAAAAACAATTGCTTGAATAGCAATATAAAATCCTTATTGGTAACCCGTGGCGTTTCAGCTAACCTGTTCCCAGACGATGAATCAACGAAGAGAACCAACGTAAATAATTAGTCGAGAGTGTGATGAATCGAGTAAAAATATACAGTACCGCCAGTTGTCCCATTTGCGATAAAGCAAAAAACCTGCTTAGTAAGTGGAATATTCCCTATGAGGAATTCCGTATTGATGAAAACAGCGATGCGTTGAAGGAAATGTTCACCATCACCAACGGTGCGCGCACCGTTCCGCAAATTACCATTGACGGAAAATGGGTGGGCGGTTTCAGTGAACTCACCGAGTTGCACATGGATGGTGAGCTGGACGACCTCATTACACAATAAGTTTCGCCGACAAAAATTCACCGTAAAGTCGCCAGGCAGCAAAATACAGACATTGAAATTCTATAGTCAGCCGTGCTGGTTGTCTTCTTTGTATTTTCCGTACCGTGATGCCGGGAACCGGATTTGCGGTTGCTCATTGTCAACTTGCAATAAAGCGCAGCCGCGTGCCAACACATCAAGGAATGACCATCAACAGTTCCTGCAGCCGCCCAATTGCTTACGGGCTTTTTTATGGCCTTGTTTGGCCGCCAGCCTGAACCATTTGACGGCTTCCGCGCTACTCTTATTGACTCCCAAACCCTTGCGATACATATTGCCCAGAAAATATTGCGCATCGGGCTCGCCTTTGGCTGCGGCTTTTTCCAGCCATTTCATGGCCATGTAGTAATCCTTTTCCACGTGGTAACTACCCTCAAGGTAGATTTTCCCCAATGTTAACTGTGCGAGGGTGTGGTTGTGGTGCGCCGCATTTTGCAACCAGCGTATACCTTCGGTAACGTCTTTTGGCGTTTTTTTTCCTTCAATATACATGAGGCCGACTTTATATTTCGCTTCCAGATTGCCTTGAGTGGCACTGAACAAATAGGGGTAGATGGGGGAGTTTTTCAGTGCTTTTAGTTCGTGATCCAGGATTTTTTGTTCTTCGGCTTTGAGAATATCCTCCAATGCGCGGCTGGCTTTCCGCATTCCGCTATTGGCCGCTTTGCTCAACCACGCCTTTGCTTTTTTCAGGTTGGGCTGAACACCAAAGCCTTCTTTGTACATTTCGCCGATACGATACTGGGCTTCAAGGTGATTTTGCCGCGCCGCCTTTAGAAACCACTGCGCAGCGGTATTGGGATCTTTTTCAACACCTTTGCCGTTAACATACATAAGACCCAATGCGAACTGCGCATCCGGGCTGGAGAGTTCCGGGTTAGCCGTGAATTGGTCTTCACGGGCCAGCAATTGTTTGCGCAGTAGGGCGTCCAGGGCCCGTTTGGCCTTGGCGATTCCCCAACTGGAGGCCAGACGCAACCACTTAATCGCTTCGCTTTCGCTGCGTGGTACACCGATGCCGTCACGGTACAAAAGGCCCAGTTGGTATTGGGCGCCGGCATGATCCTGCTCGGCGGCCCTGCGCAACCACTTCACAGCCACCCTGGGATTTTTGTTAACGGCGTCGCCTTTGAGATAGCGCACACCAACGGCAAATTGCGCATCCACATTGCCTTTGCTGGCTTGCGTGAGATCTCTGGCCAGCTGGGTATCCTGTTGTGGCTTTTTATTCCTGCGTTCTGGCCGGTCTTTTGGCGCTGGTTTGGTTGCCATGGTTAGTTTTGGACTCGCCGCTTCGTCGCTGTCCGTGCCCAGTATCTGTTTGGCCTCTGTCTGGCCGTTGGTGTAAGCGGTTTGTAACCATTTTTTGCCGCGAGCCTTATCGGCTTCAATGCCAATGCCGCCGTACAAGATTTTACCCAGTTGCAGTTGGGCGCGGGCATGACGATCCTCGGCCGCGACCTTATACCATTTCACGGCTTCCTCGATGTCTTTATGACCGTCGTAACCGAAGAAATAAAAATTAGCGAGTTCGTACTGGGCATCGGTATGATTTTTTTCTGCGGCTTTCAACAGTAGCGCTTTGGCCCTGGTGACATTTTTCGATACGCCGTCGCCTTCCAGATACATTTTGCCCAGCAGATACTGGGCCTTGGTATGACCTTTGGCAGCTGCCAGTTTAAACCACTTGGCGGCTTCTAATTTGTTTTCCGTGACCCTGGTGCCAAGATAAAACTTGCGGCCGATGAAATACTGGGCCGCCGTATCATCCATTTCGGTGGCCAGCTTATACATGGTGTAATCAATGGAGCTGGGGATTTCATTGGCCTGTGAAGACAGCAATGGCAAAGCAAAGCAGGCGCCGATGACAACACGGATGAGTAAATGCCGGCGGGTCCAATAAGTTTTGACGGTGGTGTTGTATTTTTTAGTACGGCATCCTGCTTGCGAATTCATAGCCCTTTATCCAAAATGTCGAATCATGGTTTAGCAGTTGCTAACTGAAGCGTATTTTGGCCATTCAGGGAGGTGCTGCTTTTCAGCGATAGTGACTCCGCGGTTAACCGGACGTAATGGGCGAAGAGCGCCAACCAATGCCTGGACAACGGCAGGTGAGCAACTAAATGATCATTAGTTGCAATATGGTAAGTTTGGCGCGTAACAATTTGCTCACTTACACCGGGCCCAGAACATGTGTGCTGGTTTCGCCATTACTGTTGTATTGGTTAACGTGACCCCCGTTGTTGCAGTGTGGATTTATTATCGTTGACGATAAACTATGTATTATTATACTAACAGCAGTCTTCGTCTATAAATCGTATTATAGGGAAAATCGCGGGGCGTGCACGTAGAAAAATGGCGAAAATTGGCGGCGTGATTGACAGTGCCGGATAGTCCGTAAGTCACGGAATTTTATAAAGTAATCTTTAATTCGAAAAATGCCTGGTATCACTGGGCTCACGCCGGTGTGAATCGCCATGAAATCAGGGGTTAATGCGGTTGATTTTGTTTGGCAATGTCCCTTTGTTGGGTGTTACCATATTTAGGTATTTAGAAATGTTCTAATGTTGTGGGATGTATAAATTATGATGTCTGAAATTCTTGCTGTATCGATTAATGACGTCGTTCATCTGGAGTATGACCGTCGTAAAACCCTGCCCGATCAACAACACTATTTTCTCGACAGAATGGACAAAGAGCTGCAATCGCAGATTGTCATGGGCAATGAGGTCATTACCAATCCGGATCTTCACGAGCGTGCGCAATTTGTCGCTATCAATCTGGTTAACGCCTTGAAAGCATCCGAGGATAGCCTGGCGGCGGCTATGTGTGCCTATCTGGCGGAGCGGGTGCCGGACCTCAAGCAGGTTAAGGTCACCGACCGCGATGGTCAGCTGCTCATTGACCTGGTGTTTGATGAGGACTATGTCCGCCAGGTTAATGTTGAGTTTATGGAACGCAATACAAAGCCCGTTTCTCACTAGTTCGGTCGTTCAGGCCGGTACCAGCGCAGACAGTTGCAGCGTGTCAATGTCTATTACGCCGGCATCGGCGATTGTGGCGTTATGCGTAAACAGCAATTGCGCACAGACGGTCTTATCTGGCCAAAGGCGTTTCACACCTGCCTCATAAAGACTCATTTGGATTCGATAATGCTCCACCAGGCTGCGCTGGTAGTCCGGATCCGTATTGATATGGGTTTTGTAGTCGATAATAAAAACATCGTTGTTAGTCACTACTAGCCGGTCCACAATGCCGTAAATGGTATTGTCGCCGTAGGGATAACTGATGGGCGCCTCGTTACGGGCGAACTCATACCGGGCCGGATCAAATAAATACCTAAACTCCGAATGATTAAATACCCGTTCGGCTTCCCGCCAGTATTCTTCCAGTGATTCAGGTAACAGGGTGCCGTCCGCCACGGTGTAAATCTGCTGGCGTATATATTCTTGCGGCCGTGCTTCCGCCAGCCATTGCAACAGCTTATGAATAATGATGCCCCGTTGCTGCAAATCTTCGTCGTCCGCAGATGGTGTTCTGGACCACGGCGCCAATGCCTCCACAGTTGTGTCGCTACGCGCCAGGCTTGGTGCAATGGCGATGGGAGCGGGCGGCAGATCGATGGGGCGAGATAGTCCCGCATCCACCGTGACAGTTGGCGGTGGAGGTGGGTTCACTGTGGACACCGGTTGATGCGGCATATTGCCGGTTTCCAATATCAATGCCTCGTTGACCGGCATATCGGCAAAGTCCTCGCGGTTGCGCAGCTGCGCCGTGATCTGGGAATACCAGCCTTCGTCCCGGCGTTGTTTTGACGGAGTACCGGTGACAAACAATAACTGCTTGGCGCGAGTAACGGCGACATAGAGCAGGTTGGCATCTTCCCGTTCGGCGGCGCTTTCCTGTCTGGCTAAAACCTCACGGGACCAGTTGTCGCGCTCTGTTTTTCGGCTGGCCATAAAGAAATATTGCGGTCTACGGTCCTGTGCTGGCCATTCAACAACGGCGCGGTAGGCATCCTTTGCCGATACCGTATTAGCGGCATCGGCCAGGAAAATCACCGGTGCTTCCAGGCCCTTGGCGGCGTGAATGGTGAGTAATCGCACCCGGGCGTCGCTGTTGCCGGCCGGTGTCTGGTCGGGGGCATCCTGTTCGCTGGCGCGCATGGTTTGCAGACGGTACACAAATCGCCCGACGCTGGGATATCGGCCGCTGTCGATTTCCAGCGCTAGCTCGATGAAACGGTTAAGGTTGGCAACCACGCGGTGTTGCAGGTGCGCCGGATAGGCAGCGACATAACGGGCGATGAGATTACTATCGCTGTAGATTTTGTCCAGCAGGTCATGCACCGGCAGTTTGCCTGTTAGTGAGTGCCAGCTTTCAAGTAGCGTGACGGCGCGGGTCATGCGAGCGTTGTCGGGATGCGCGCGGGACAATTCTTTCAGCCGTTGCAGCCAGTGCCCCCCCTGAAATGCCGCCAGTTCAATGAGTTCCTGGTCGGTGAAATCAAACAGCGGCGATTTTAGTACCTGCGCCAACGCCAGATTGTTAAAGGGTGTCATCAGGGTTTCCAGCAGTGCCATGACATCCCGGGTTTCCAGGGTTTCCAGCAACGTGCCTTTGTCAATGCCGATATAGGGAATGCCGGCCTGCATGAGCGCACGCTCATACGCCGCGGCATGGGTGCGGTGTCTTAACAGGATGATAATGTCATTGTATTGTAAGGGGCGTGTTGACTCTCCTTCACCGATGATCGTGTTCTCGCCAATCAATTCCACGATTTTGTCGGCGATGAATCCTGCCTCCAAAGCACGCTTTTCGTCTTCGTCCAGCACGCGAGGGCGCAGCAGGGGATTGCGCAACGGTGCATCGTCATCGGGAGGGTTATCGTTATTGCTCGTTTGTTCTGTATCTTCAAACAACGGCAGTACTTCTACCCGGCCCCACAATCGTGCCAAGTGCGTCCGATGGGCATCAAAATGCACAATACGGTCCCGTAATACCCCATCGCCGAATACGGCGTTAACGAATTCCATGATAGCGGGGGCGGAGCGCCGCGAGGTATCCAGTACAGCATTGGCGGCGTTAAGCTGCGCGGCAAGCCAGTCCTGCGCGATGTCAAACAGCCGGGGCTGGGCGCGACGGAAACGGTAAATGGATTGCTTGCTGTCTCCCACCAGGAATACGCTGCGTTGGCGTTCCGGTTGGGGTGCCTGCGCCGACATTTCTTCCGCTTTTTCTTGTGCCAGTTCTTCCAATAAGGGTAACAACAATTGCCACTGGGTAGGATTGGTATCCTGGAACTCGTCAATGAGGATGTGATTGATGCGTGCATCCAGCTTGTACTGCACCCATAGTGCATTGGATTGGTCATTGAGCAGCAGGTAAGCGTTCCACTCCAGGTCGGCGAAATCCAGCAGTCGTCTTTCCTGTTTAATTTGCCGGTAGTGCGCCAACAGTTGATGCCCCGCTATGTACCACGCCCGTGACAGTTGATAGGTTTTAAGGCGGGCGCGTTGTTCGGCGATAGTCAAAATGCGATCACAAAACGCCTCATGCAGTTCAACAAACCGCGCGTCCCCCTCCTGGCCCATTTTGTTGATCTGGGTTTTCGACGATCCACGTTTGCGGGGTTCGCCTTTGCCCGTTAAAAACACCTCGCAGAGACGGTCAAAGGCGGCAATGGTGGCACCGTCGGTTACCAGCTTTTGGGTATCACCAATCAAGTCGAGGAATTTGGCGTTGGTGGCGTTGGCATGCTTGGCAAGTAATCCGGCAAACTCCTGCAACTGTGCCAAGGCATTAGCATTGAAAAAACCCGCCGCGGGGTCCGTCTCATCGGTGATTTGTAACTGCTGTTGCAACGTCGATACTGCAAACGATACCGGGTCGTTTCGCTCCAGAGTGTAGGCCCACCAGTCGCTGCGATGGTCCAGGAAACTCTGTAACGCGGTGATTGTATTGCTGATGCCGTTGCAGTTATCGAACAGGATTTCCAGCGCCTGCGCCAGTTGGCTGTCCGGTTGTTGCGTTGCTTCTGTAACCAGTAAATCCCATGCTTCTGAAGTCAGTTCCGCGGTTTGTTCCACCAGTTCAAAGCCCGGCGGTACATTGGCTTCAAAGGGAAAGCGCCGCAGAATGTCCTGGCAAAAAGCGTGGAAAGTGGTGATGCGTGGCGGACGAGGGTTGTGTAACAGGGTTTCGAAAAGCGTTCGGGCATTGGTCAGCGTGGTGTGATCAGCCGGCGCGCCAATCATTTCCAGTTGTTGCAACAGCTGGGATTCTTCACATCCGGCCAAAAATAACAGTCGTTCATTGAGCCGTGTTTGCATCTCCGCCGCCGCTTTGCGGGTAAAAGTAATAGCCAGGATGGTATCCGGTTGAGCGCCGGCTAAAAGCAGTCGGATGACGCGCGATACCAGTAACCAGGTTTTACCGGTGCCGGCGGATGCACTTACTGTCGCGCTGTGCTGCGGGTCAATAGCGGTGAAAGGCGATGTCATAACTGAAATGTTTGTTAAGTATTGTGTATGGTGATTTCCGTCACTGGCCGGAAACAACTTTGTTGTAGGAAATTTCGTATATATGCGTCGTCAACCGCCGGTATCGGCTGTAGTTATCAGCGGTTTGCGCCTCGCGGCGCGTTGTAACCTTTTGATAACACATTATTTTATTTTACCGTTCGGAATACAATGATGCCTATTGTAAGCAATTTACGGGGTTGTCAAAAGAAACAATTTTGGTAGATTGACCGCTCGAACGCCTCAATTAGGCTTTGCGCAAGGAAGGACTCACGGAAGAGAAAAAAGGAAGTAGTTTGTCATAAGAGGAAATGACTCGGACACGGACTGTCCGGTATGGAGGTACGGAAGGCGGCTTAGGCCGCCTTCACCATATTTGCAGTCAACGTTTAATTGTTATTTTCTGATGCTCTGTTCACGATGTTTGGTTTACTGGCAGTTGGAATCTGACATGCGGTTTCTCTGGCGCAGGTAATCGGCGTTAAACGACAAGTTGATAGACTGGTTACACAGGCAAAATGTTGTAGCGGTTGTATATGGACTAAGAATTTTCCGGACCAAAATCATCATCGGGGATGATGTCCGGGTTGTCAGGAGAACAGCTGATATTGGTGGGTGAATAAAAGCCAACGATGGCGGTTGCACGACTGACATACACTGACAAACAAAGTACATATTGTTTGGAAACGACCGTAAATTGCTTCGATGAATGTTGTTTAAGTAATTGATGTCACTCCATTGTTAAAAATCCTTACCGAAGTTGATGCTGTAGAAAGTCAAGAAATGTAAGCGAAAGTAAAGTTGAGTAAAAAGTAAAGTTGGACTGTCGTGCTGTCCAGTTTTTCTGGGTAGTATCTGGGTAGTGGTAAATGAAGCTGTAAACTGTTGTAACTATGTCCTCGAGGTTCCCCTCTATACACCCGATGGATGCTGCAGCTCCCCCTCGGTATCCTGACGGTGATTTATAGAGGGGAGAGGTTTAACTTCCAAGATCCCCCATTTCTGGTATGTACGTGTGTTCGATGCTAACAGGCAGAGAACGTATTGGCGGAACACCAACACGTCGATTAGCGTGATCGCATGCCAAATCCCCTGAAGCCATCGCTTGTTGTTATTTCTCCCAGGTTTGTTTGCGGCACAAGCCGTCCATGGGGCAGTAATTACAGGTGTTGTTGTCTCCCCACGCCGGTAATGGCTTGCCATTGCTGATTTGTTCCGTGATTTCCAGCAGACGTTTTCTATTGCCATGGACCAGTTGATTTAATGCGGTGTTCTCCATGGTGGCTCGGGATTGTACTTTATTGACGTCACCCACATCCACGTACATTGCCTGAATGTTGCAATCCTGTTGCAGCAGAGATGAAATGGTGTCATCGACGGATTCGGTCATCAGTAATAACAGATAAAAGGGCAATTGCACGGCTTCGCCACTCAATACCTCGTCTGCTGCAGGAATGGCGCCGGTTTTATAGTCGATCACGGACAGGCGCTGGTCGCCGGTATCGATGCGGTCGATGCGGCCGCTGATAATGACTCGTTTATCCAGCCTGGCCTGCCGGATTTTGATTTCCGTTGCATGGAGTGCGCCGTGTTGTTGCTGGTGTATTTGCCAGTCGACGTAGCGGGGAATGATGGTCTGCCAGCGTTTTAACCAGCCCCGGTGCATAAAATTATCTTCGACCTCGCGGGCGAACACTGTTGTTGCGATGTCGTTTAGCAATTTCTCCGCCTGGTCGCGGTTTTTTGGTGTAATGGTCGCTGTAAAGGGGCCTGGCAAATCGGGTAAGTCACTATGAAAGGCTTCGAGGCATTGGTGGATTTTCTCGCCGTAGTCGGATTTTTGCAGCGCTTCTTTAACGGTATCCGGTGGCGCCAGGCGCAGGCAGCGGGCGGCGAAAAACTGATAGGGGCAGTCAACCAGTTGCTGGTAGGCGCTGGCTGATATTGTAGCCGGTATTAGTGGCGCCGGTATCGTGGGCCGTGGCGAAGGAGCGGCGGGCCGGGGTAACGGTGCGTGGTCGTGCTGCACGTGGCTGTTGCTGTTACCGGTTAAATCACCCAACAGATGGTTGGAAAGATCGCTACCATAAGCCAGTTGGTGAAAGGATTGCAGGGCCGCAATCCAGAGCGAGGGAATAATATCTTCGTCGTTGTCGCGGGCGCGCCGGGTTACCAGGATGGTTGGGGATGCCGGGTTGTTATAGGGGACAGATAACAGCAGGCGCCGGAAGTGGTAATAACCGAGGGCCTGCTTTTGACGTTGCGTGGGTACCTTTAATGTTGCCCTTACGCTGTCGTTGAAAAACGGCGACTGGTTGGCATGCCGGGGCAAGAATTGCGCTTCGGCACCGGCCAGCACTAACGCATCGAAGGAATAACATTCACTGTTGTTCAACGTCAGCAATTTTACCGTGGACGCATGGTGGTGAACCTTAAAATTAAAACGTTCCAGCGCCAATCCCAGCCAGTTACGGAAAGTCGGCCAGTCAAAATCCATGGGCGCCAGTTTCGCCGCCGCGGATAATTGGTCAATCTCGGCAAGCAGTTGTACGCCGGCATCATCGTGCCGGTAAGCGTCAATGACTTTCAACCGGCTTAATGATTCCAGTAACCCATCAAGATAGTCCATGGCAGGACAGGCTTGCTGTGAAACCAGTTGCTGCAAAGGTTCGGCCGCGTACCGTATATCTTCAATCAGTGCCTGTAATGCGTCGTAGTTGCCGGTATCCATACCGGCCGGCAGTTTTTCCCGGCGCAGTTTAATATGCTGCAGGTAACGGTCAAGATTATTCGGCGTATTTTCATCAATAATGATGTGTTGTTCCAGGATATAGACCCGTTGCAGAAAGTCGTCGCTATCGTCCAGCACGAAAGGAGATTTCAGGCAGTCCAGTAACGGCCGGTAATGAAAGTCCTCCTCAATGGTTTGCAGCCACCGTTCCAACACCGTGGCGGCGCTGGTGGTTGATAGTGGCCAGCCGGCATTATCTTCCACCGTGACAGCGGCGCGTTCCAGTAGAGCACGCACGCGCCGGGCCAGTTTTCGATTTTCCGTGACAATGCCGATACGAGTTTTACCTTGCAACAGCCACTGCCGGACCTGGATGTCGACGGCCAGTGCTTCGTCTTCGGCATCGCCGGCCGCATACACGCTCATCACCGGCTGCATCGGGCTGTGCGCGAAGCGCTCCTTACAACGGGCGGCACGTTGTTTTAATTCCTGGTGTTCATGATCAAACATCATGTCAAGGCACTGTACGTAATCGGGCGCGTTATCGTCTGGCGCCAGATGTGTAATGTCGTGGGTGATGACCTGCAGCTGTTGGCGTTTAAAAAGCTGGTCGCGCCACTGGGTTTCGGCGGGGGTGGGGGTGTTGATACCGCAATAATATAGTTGCTGCTGTTCCGGCAATTGCCGGGCACTGGCGCCCATTTTTAACAGTGTGGCCGTGTGGTGGTCAATGAATCCCATGTCGTTGAGTTGCGCGTGCAGGGCGTACCATAAGGTATGAACCAACAGGGCTTCGCGGCCAAGCGCATCGCGAACCGCATCCGTGGCGCCGTATGCATCAACGAGATTGTCGATGAAGTCATCGATAGAGTCCGGTAGCGTCACACGCCACTGGGTCAATTCATCGAACAGTTCCAACAGGCTGTCTGATAGCAACCAGGGATTGCCGTGGCCATAGATATGTGTGTGTTCCTTTAGCGCGTCCACCAGCAACATTTCGCGGGCATAGTTGTTGATAACTTGGCGGTCCGGAAACGCCTGCTTACTTATCCAGTGGCTGAGGGATGTTATGTCCGGTCCCAACAGGGCATCGTAGCCACGGATTTTCGCCTGTTGCAATAACAGCTGGCGGCAAAAATCGACGGGGCTGTTGTCCGGCAGCAATAGCGTAACGGCGGACAAATCGGGCAACTGTGCGGCGTGTTGATCCAGGATAATGTGACAGGTGGTTTCGATCAGGTTGTGGTGGACAGGAATGACGTGAAGGCAAGACGGTTCCTGATCAAATGGCAGCGATTGTTGTGACATGTTGATTCCGGGACAGCTGGTCCTGGGTATCCTCTAATACACCCATGAATTTAACGGGCGCCAATTGAACTCATTGTTGTGTGATAAAATATCGTTGTGTGGCACAACATCTGGTCACGAAATTCAGATAGGCGTGAGTCACACTGCCGGTGATTGGCGCCACCACCGCTTTTGGATACCTTTTCTGGATACTTCTATGTCTGTTGTATTGTCAGCGCCGGCGGCGGCCCGTATTAACTAGCGTTCCAGGTATTTCAGTTTGCCTTCCACGCCTTCCCATTCCTTGGCGTCTGCCGGGGCATCCTTGCGTTCGGTAATCACGGGCCAGTCTTTGGCGAGTTCCGCATTTAACGCAATAAACTGTTTTTGATTTTCCGGTACATCGTCTTCGTCAAAGATGGCGTTAATGGGGCATTCGGGCTCGCACAGGGAACAGTCGATACACTCTTCCGGGTCGATGACCAGGAAATTGGGCCCCTCGTGAAAACAGTCCACGGGACACACTTCCACGCAATCGGTGTATTTGCATTTAATACAATCTTCTACCACTACATATGTCATGTTTATCTCCGCTGTCCCGCTACCTGCAATTGTGTAGCTGATAATCCGGCCTGATATTAAAGGGCGGTTATTATAACGAATTTTGCCCCATTCAACTATTGCTCTGTTTGCCCAATTTTTGCTTTAAGTTCATAGAGTAATTCCAGTGCCGCTCGCGGGGTCAAACTGTCCACATCGGTGTTTTCCAATGTCGTGACTGCCGGGTGGGGCGCTGGTGCATCGAACAGGGAAAATTGTTGCTGTCCCTGGGGCGCGTCCGGTGAATTGGCCGGCGGAACCGCTGCTTGTTGGGCGCTGGTTTTTTCCAGTTGATATAGCCTGTTTTTTGCCTGTTCTATTACGACACTGGGAACCCCGGCCAGCGCCGCCACCTGAAGACCATAACTTTGATTGGCCGGGCCGTTTTTGACGCTATGCATAAACACGATACTGTCGCCGTGTTCCACCGCATCGAGATGAACGTTGTCCACGTTGGGTAAATTTTCCGGCAGGGTGGTGAGTTCGAAATAATGGGTGGCGAACAAGGTAAAGGCATTAATGTGTTGCGCCAGATATTCGGCCGTAGCCCAGGCCAGCGACAGTCCGTCAAAGGTGCTGGTTCCGCGGCCGATTTCGTCCATTAACACCAGTGAATGATGGGTGGCGTTATGGAGAATATTGGCGGTTTCTGTCATCTCGACCATAAATGTGGAGCGTCCTCCGGCCAAATCATCGGAGGCGCCGATGCGCGTGAATATACGGTCCACAGGGCCAAGTCTGGCCTCGCGCGCCGGCACGAAACTACCGGCGTATGCCATCAGCGTAATGATGGCGGTCTGGCGCATAAAGGTGGACTTACCACCCATGTTGGGGCCGGTAATGATCAACAGGCGTTTGTTGTCATTCATAGTGACATTATTGGGAATAAATGCCTCGTCGAGCACCTGTTCCACCACCGGATGACGGCCTTCTATTATGTCAATGCCCGGCGCGTCGGTTAACTCAGGTTGGCACAGATCCAGGTCTACGGCGCGTTGCGCCAGATTGGCCAGTACGTCCAGCTGCGCCAGCGCCGCCGCCGTGGTTTGCAATGGTTCGATGTACTCGGCCAGTTGATCGAACAATTCATCGTAAAGGGCTTTTTCCCGCGCCAGTGCGCGTTCCGAGGAACTGAGTACTTTGTCTTCGAAGGATTTCAGTTCCGGGGTGATATACCTTTCGACGCCTTTTAGTGTCTGGCGGCGAATATAGTGCTCTGGAACATTGTCCGACTGGGTGCGGCTTACTTCGATATAGTAACCGTGCACCCGGTTATAACTGACTTTTAAATTGGCAATGCCGGTTTGTTCCCGTTCACGGGCTTCCAGGTCAACAAGGTATTGGCCCGCGTTTTCTTTCAGCGCGCGCAGCTCATCCAGCTCCTTGTCGTAGCCGGGAGCAATGACACCACCATCACGAATCAGCATGGGCGGCGTATCAATGATGGCCCGGGTGAGCAGTTTATGAAGCACCGTATATTCACTAATGTCCTGATCAAGTTGCTGCAACAACGGCGCCGGCTGCTGCGCCATGATGGCGTCCAGTGCGTCGTGGATCATAGGCAACCGTTCCAGAGTATCGCGCAACTGGGCAAAGTCACGGGGACGCGCGCTGCGTATGGCGATACGCGACAGGATACGTTCTACGTCACCAACCCCGCGCAATACCTCCCTGACTTCGTCGTAATGCTGATTTTCAGTAAGCGTGGCAATGGCATGGTAGCGCTGTTGTAAAACGCTGCGCTGACGAAGGGGACGGTTAATCCAGCGACGCAGCAGCCGCCCAGCCATGGGAGTGACCGTTTTGTCAAGAACCGTTACCAGCGTATTGTCTGTACCGCCCGAAAGGTTGGTATCCAGTTCCAGGTTGCGTCGGCTTGCGGCGTCGATGATGACGCTGTCATCCTGGCGTTCGGGGATAAGCGACCGGATATGGGGCAGGGCTGAACGCTGTGTATCCTTGACGTATTGTAGTATGCACCCCGCCGCTTCGATGCCCGGCGAGTACTGGTCGCAGCCGAACCCCGTCAAATCCTGGGTGCCAAATTGGGCCGTTAACAGGCGTAGCGCGGTTTGGTATTCGAACAGCCAGGGCGGTTGCGCATGCGCGCCCGCGCGCCCGCTGATATTGCCGGGTAGATTGGCGTCCTCGTTAAGGAGCAGTTCCGCCGGGTTAATGCGTTCAATTTCCGCTTCAAGGCTTTCGATGCTGTCGGCTTCCAGTACGGTAAAGCGGCCGGAGGTAACATCCAGCGCCGCCATCCCGTAGTGTCGGTCGTTTTGCTGGATGGCAGCAATCACGCTATCGGTGCGTTCATCCAGTAGTGCTTCATCGGTGACGGTGCCCGGGGTGACGATACGGACCACTTTGCGTTCCACCGGACCTTTGCTTTTGGCGGGATCACCGATTTGCTCGCAAATGGCCACCGATTCTCCACATTTAACCAGTTTGGCCAGATAGTTTTCCGCGGCGTGATAGGGAACACCGGCCATGGGGATAGGTTCGCCGTTGGATTTACCCCGTGCCGTCAGGGTAATATCCAGTAATTGCGCGACTTTCCGGGCGTCGTCGTAAAATAACTCGTAAAAATCGCCCATTCGATAAAATAGTAACAGATGGGGATGTTCAGCCTTGATGCGCAGATACTGCTGCATCATAGGCGTGTGTTTTTCCAGCATGGCGGCGTCATTTGGCATCGCGAAAGTGTATCGAATTTGGTTTATAGTCTCTACCAGTACCTTGGTTTTGGACGTCAGAAACGTTAGCATCGGACTAAATAGTGAAGGTATCGCCGGGCAGGGGGCGGAAACAGGCGGGTATTATCATCAGTGCCAGGTATAAATTGGCCGGTTATCGATAATATTTATAATTATACGTACGCAGGTCGACATTGAATTTGGGAGAGAGTGGGTGAGTAATAAATATTCAATCCGGGCAGCAATTGCGGCAATCGTCGTGCTGGGGTTTGCCTTGTCAGGTTGCGAAGTGATTTTGCCCAAGCAGCATGAAGTTAAAGAGGAAGTGTTACTGAAAAAATACCAGGGTATTCCACTGAATAAACTGTTAACCGACCTTCAGAACAAATTCAAAAAGGCCAAGGACGAATCTCTTTACTTTTACTCTCCTGAAAACTACCGTACCGCCCGTACCAGTATACAGGCCGCCCGTGCCCATTTTCGTGACAAGGAAAAGAAAACTTACGTATTGAAAAAAATATATCTGGCGGAACAGGCGCTAAAAGACGCCTATGAAGTCAAGGCTATCGTGCGGCGCGAATTACCCGAGTTTATCGAATTGCACAATTCCCTGTTCTTGCTGGAAGCGAAAAAAACCCATACCCGCGAATACCGCGCCATGACAACAACCATGGACCGGTTGATTCGCCGGATCGAAGCGGAAAAAGAAGCGCTGTTCAAGGATAAAGACAAAAAGGCTCGGTTCGAGGAAGATAAACAGGATATCATCGCCCAATTGAAAGATTTTCGGATGCGGGTCGTGAAGTACAAGTATCTCAATCACGGCGAACAGCTGATAGCGGAAGCCGAATCGAAGGATGCCAGAAATATTGCACCGGTTACTTACGGCGCGGTGATCAAGCAAAGAAAGGAAGCGGTGGCCTATATTGAAAACAATGTTAATAACCTGGAAGGTATTCAGCAGGTCAGCGATCAATTCGAATTCGCGGCAACGCGATTAATGCATATTACCCGGGAAGTATTTAACGTAGTTAACCTTGAGCCCAATACCCAGGAAGAATACGTATTACGCCAGGAAAAACGCCTGAAAAGGATTGCCGATGCTTTCAAGGCCGGCGACCTGCGCGACCAGTCATTCCGGGAACAGGCTGCGCAACTTGCCGAAAATGCCAAGCATATCGTCAAGCAAAAAGAGGACCTGGCGTTGCAGGTGGCCGAGTTAAGGAGTTCGGGGAGTAGCGGGCAATCAGCGGCGGAGCAACAGGATGATAGCCCCTCAGTCGAAGCAATAGCACAACAACAGGCTGCCGCCGCGCAACGGGGTAACGACGTTGTTGTTCCTGTTACCAGTGGGGACCCGGAACAGATGAAAAAAAGCGTGCGTCAGTTGACCGACCAGATTTATAAGTTGATCATTGAAAACGATCAGCTCAAAGGTAAGAACATGCAACTGCAAAACCAGGTTGAAAAACTACAGACCGAATTGACCGCCAACAACGCACCGGCCAAATCAAAAACGGCTAACGACGAAGCGGATGATAAAAAGCCAGAGAACAAAAAAACCGGCAACGAAAAAACCACGAAGAAACCGGAACAACCGGCTTCCGGGAAGCCGGATGCCAAAGTCCAACCGGACAACAAAGTGCAATAAAAGCAGCCGGCCGTTTTAGATTTCCAAGGCCGGTATCGCGAAAACCCATCAACCAGTATCAGGAACGCTAAGTAGCAAATTGCGAAATCTGCAACCAGCGATGCACAAAGCAATCCCTAAAAAGACGGGCAAGACAGTTCAAAAAGCAACATAAGAGAAAACGCAACTAATACAGTCAAAGACGTCGCTACTCAATAAGGTAAACGGGGTGCCCCGATGCCTGAAAACCGTATCAGTAGCCTTCTCCATTATTCCGTTGTATTTTTAAAGTCGCCGTACACTTGATGAAAGTCAACGTTGGCCCCACCAGGATATATTAACATTCGCCAATATTTCATTTTTTGTACGGAGGGTTTTGTTATGAAGCGTCTGGTCGCAGGTCTGTTTGTAATGGTGTTCGTGAGTGTTGGTACGACATGGGCCGAAATGCATACCGGTGGAACGATGCATGATAAGCAAACCGAATCCCAAATGATGAGTACACAACAGTCGACACAACAGATGATGCAGCAATCCATGTCACGCAAATCCATGGAAAACATGATGCAGCTTATGGAGCAAATGCGTACTAATATGGCCAACATGTCCCAGTTGATGGGAAAAAACAAGATGATGAGTCAAATGCAGCTTTCAGAAGCAGCCAAAGTCATGGAGCATATGTCAACCAGCATGCACGAAATGTCGCAAAAAATGAATCAAGGCCAGTTTGATGAAAAAACCGTTTCCATGATGCAAAAGCGCAACAAGGAATTAAACCAAATGATGGAAAAGCTGCAGCAACAGCTGAAAGCCGGACAGCAATGATTTGTTGCAGCCACTAAAACCTAAGCGGTATAAACCGGCGACAGTAGTATTAGCCGCCGGTTGTTGGGGCGGATACGTCCTGTTGGTAACAGTCAAATTGGTTTAAATGCAAGCGGCACCGGCATGGATTTAATACAAAAGAATTTTTATGCGCTGGTTTTATTTATATCTTCATTCCCGGTGAGCGCTGCAACTTTTCTTGATCTCGGGGCAGGCCTTGCCAGTGGCGATTTTGATACCGGTGTCGATACAACAAGTAGCCATTTAACGGCTAAATACGGTTACTTTGGTACCCGCTACTTTTTTAATGCGGCGATACCTTACCTGAATGTGGATACAGACGGCCTGGATCAGCAAAGCGGCCTGGGTGATACTGTCCTTGAAGCAGGATATATATACCGGGGGAACGATAATGATTTTAAATTGTTTCCATCGGTATCGATAAAACTGCCCACCGCGAACGAAGATGATGGGTTGGGCACCGGCGAATCCGATCTGGGTATTTTTCTCGACGGTCAAAAAAGTTGCGGACCCATTGTTTGTACGGCGGGTGTGGGGTACATTTTTATCGGGGATCCGGCCGGTATTGACTTTAACAATATTTTGCAACTGAATGCCGGTGTATATAAACCGTTCCGAAAATCGGGGCTTAGTGCTTACCTCCAGTATGACTCAGCCATGGTAGATGGCCGGTCCGATCCCGTTAAATTTGGCGCGGAATGGTTTTACCTGATGAGTCTGGATACCACATTTTACGTTAATGGCCTGGTGGGGTTAACCGATGTGGCGCCGGATTATGGTTTTCATACCGGTATCGTTACATGGTTTTGGTGACAATATCCAATAGCTGTTGTGTGCGTTACACGTGGTTATTATTTTTCATAGCAGGTAAATGGCCGGCTGTTGCGATAAAGCCGGATTCCGATCTCGGTCGTCCCATACATTCGTTTGCCAGGCGAATCAGAAGGTCGCTTTATATTTACATGTAAAGGCAATTGCTAATTTCTGTCGCGACGCCGCCGGCGTGGTTGGCGCAGGCGCTCCCCATTCTGGTCGGTAACAAATAATTCATACTCGTCCTGAAAACCGTGCAACATGAAACCGGTAACCACCGCGGTCCATTTGCCCCTGGTCGGCGACTCGATGGAGACGCGTTCAGGAATATCCAGAGTGGCGCCGTCAAAATAGGGCTGGCCATCGGGGTCATAAAGAATCAGATCAATGTCATGGGGCGGGTATTGTCCCCAGTCCGCTTCCCAGGTCAGTTCGAAATTTAGCGTGGTAACATCTTTGCTGACGTGTACCTCAAAGATATCTGACTGATTGTCACGCAGTTCGCCGTCGGCGAATTCTTCGGGTAGATCCCGCCGCGTCGCTGTAACCTGTAAGCGGGCGGAAACGGTGCCGGCATTGGTCCAGTCTCCCATCATTGCCAATCGCAACAGTCCGCTTTGGGGCCTGGTAATGGTGAACTGCGCGTGATCCTGTATACGTTCGTCGATAAGGACGTCGTTGATGGATGTGGGGGCATCGATCAGGGTTAATAAAAAGGCGTCGCCAAAAACCTGATTTTGTTGCTCCGGTGGCAGACCCGGTTCATAGCCGGAAATCGTTATCGTGACCTCGTCGGTTTCCAGGTCACTTTTGAGAAAGTAATGGGACACTTCACCGGGTGCCAGGGTAACCGTCGTACTGTATGCACCTTCTTCCAGGTCGATTGTATCCAGTCCCAACGGCCGGATGTTGCGACGGACGCGGCTGGGTTCCTCTCCAACGGCAGGCAATTGAGGCAATGGCGGGTCAAAATCCGGGTCTTCCAGTTTTGCCAGCGCGGCGGGCAGGTTAATCAGGCCGTTGCCGCGATCAATCACCAGGCTTTGATAGTTGCCGAATGTGTTCAGGTCACTGCTTTGCGTGAGTGCTGCGCGAATGGCGTTGGCGGTGGCATCGGGTTTGGCCTGCCACAACAGGGCGGCCGCTCCGGCGGCTGTGGGTGATGAAAATGATGAGCCTGATATTAGCGAAATGTCGCCTTCGGCGCCCTGCGCAAACGATGCAAATCCATTGGCAACTACCTGCAAGCCCTGACGTCCGTCGGCCGTGGGGCCCCGCGAACTGAAATAAGCTACCTGAACCTGGGAATTGGGGCGCCACGCCAGTCCGGCGCCGGCACCGAATTGCAGATCCCGCAATATCCGTTCATGTTGCGGCGTATTCACTGCGCCGACGTTTAGCGAGCCGACACTGGTACCGGGACTGCCGCCGGTAATGGCGGCAAAACCTTCATTGCCGACCGCGGTTACTACGGTAATGCCTTCTTTGAGCATCGACAATGCCAGTAGGTCTTCCAATGCGTGACCGGGAAACAGGGTGGGACCGCCCAGGCTCAGATTGACGACCTGGATGTTTAGTGAATCATATACATAGGGATTGTCTTCACTGCCAACACCGACAACGGGCGTCGCAGGGATACCTTCATTATAGTTGTGCTTCAGGGTGAGTACCCGGTCCATGGCTTCAATGACCAGCGATATCGGGGCGCCTTCCCCCTCCGAGGCGAACACTTTCATGGCGTAGATGCTGGATTCCGGCGCACTGCCCATCATGGGAATCAGGGATTCGGTATCGTTATAGGGCAGCACACTGTTCGGCGCGTGAGTCTTTATAGATTGTACCAGCGGGGTGTCGGTTGGAATGACAATGCCCAGATGAGAGGCAATCATGCTGGCCACCCAGGTACCATGGGCGTCGTTCAATGTGCTGGTTGCCGACGGTTCATCGGGTAAATCCACGAAATTTTCGCCGCCGATGACGGAACCGTCCAGCGCCGGAACGACTTTGCCGTTGTTGGCGGTTCCGGTGTCAATCACCGCAACTACAACGTTTTTCCCTGTTATATTCTGTGCGTGTAGTTCGGTAGCGCCGATCAGGTTATTGTTAAAGTTGTAACCCTTGGGTAACAAGGGAAAATAATTCCTGATTGTGGATGTATTCAGGTTGACGGCGGTTATTTGCTGACTGGCGACAATGTTTGTCAGGTTGATTTGATGCCGTGGCTTGGGTGTTGCCACCAATATATCTTTATCGATGGCTTTAATGGTGGCTTTGGT
Organism: Gammaproteobacteria bacterium; assembly: GCA_050116575.1. Classification (GTDB taxonomy): domain Bacteria; phylum Pseudomonadota; class Gammaproteobacteria; order SZUA-152; family SZUA-152; genus JAKEGK01. Next base: position 34,896 of record JASFOJ010000013.1, read on the forward strand.
TTCCAGGCGGTTGACCAAGTTGGCGGGAACGGTCGCGGCCACAGCAGGCAGGTATTTATAGGTCTTGTAAACAGCGCCGCCCAGCTCGTCGATTTGCTGCGTTAAGCCACTGCAATCACTGGTGCATTGTATAATGACATTTTCAGTGGTGACCGGCGGTGATGGTTGCTCGTTATCGGATTTTCCACTGCAACCCGTGGTAACGGTAACAGCCAGTACAACAATAGCCATCCCTAGCCGGAATCGGCCTGGCGAATAATCATCCATGATATTGCCCCCTGAGATATATTCTTGTTATTGAGCTAACTTTTTTATTATAGATGCAACCATTACTTTTTTGCCATCGGAAATTTATTTGCATAGTTATTTAAGATTGTTTTGAATACAAATAGCTTACATACTGGAAAGAAATGGCATCGGAATGTTCAATAATCGGACCCAGTGCACAACTTGCAACCAGGTAATGACAATGACAATAAAAGTGAGAACAGGTAATGAACGTTAAACAGGCTTTGTTAACCCGCAAATCCACCCGTGCTTTTCTGGATAAAAAGGTTAGTCGCGATACGGTTCAAAGTATCCTGGATGCGGCCCGCCATGCACCTTCGGGAGCCAATACCCAACCGTGGCAAGTTGCCGTTGTTATGGACGATACCAAACAACAGCTGCAACAACGTATTGAACAGCAGTATCGCTCCGGCATTAAAAGTCACATGGACTATGAGTATTATCCTACTGAATGGAAACAACCCTACAAAGATCGCCGCTTTGCCACTGGCATGCAACTTTATCAGGCGCTGGGCATTAATAAAGAGGATAAGCAACGACGAGCCGATCAATGGGCGGCCAACTACCGCGCTTTTGACGCACCGGTCATGCTGTTTTTCTTTATGGATGCCGGTTTACAGACCGGGTCATTCATGGATTACGGGATGTTTATTCAATCAGTAATGCTGGCAGCCGTGGATGAAGGCTTAGCCTCTTGTCCGCAGGCCTCCCTGGGCGAATATCCCGATATCGTCAAGGACGCATTAGGCTATTCTAACGACAGTATTTTACTTTGCGGTATGTCACTGGGGTACGAAGATACCGATGCACCAGTGAACGGTTATCGGACACCGCGCGATGATGTGGCTAGTTTTACCCGATTTTTTGACTAACCGGATACCTGGCAATGGTTATTCCTGTCCCTGCCAAATAATAATCGCATGAGAATCAACACCACGCGATTGCTGAACATGTTCAATCTGTATCGTGCGCTTGGCGCGTGCCAGGGGTGTTAAGGTTGGTTGATCTACCGCGTCACCCATAAACAAAACTCTCGATCAATGGCGGATTCCAGGCTCCGGGAATGTGCTGTTCACCAGGTAAATATCAAGAGGATATTGATGGACATTACTGTCAACCGCTGAAAAAAATCCCACGTTGTCATCCGAGGTCTCACATAACCATTGTTGCTGATACAACGGTTGGGGCGAAGCTAACACTTTTGGCACGAAAAGGCCGGCATTGATACCGCGTTGTGGGTCTCTGGCAGAGCGAAACTGAAAAGCTTCGATACCAAATTCACGCATGGCTGTGCCCAAAGGTTGAGTCACAGAATAACCCGTGGGGTCCGTCAAATAGGATTCGTAATCACTGAACGGTGCTTTTTGCAGCTTTAATCCACAACTGGTTTTATATTTCGCGCCGAATACGGTATGTTGCGTGACAAACTTTCTGGAAGGTGGCGGCGTGTTCATACCGCGCCAGAATAAGAAACGGTAATAAGCAGTTTCAGTAAAGGCAGTATGTAACGTATGGGAACCGTAAAAGATGCCTGGTTCAAACCGGGTACCAAAGCGGGAGCCAAACTCCAAAGGCGGGTATCGAAAAGGGGTGACCAATAAATAGTGTAAATCAGCGCGGTAAGAGGGAATAGCTGGTTTGGTATTTTCCAGCATATGTTCCAACAGACCTTGTTCTTCGAGATTATCTACCAGACTGTTGGTGGCAACCTGTTCCTGGCTTTCAACGACGCGAATCAGTTCATGACTGATAAATTCAGGGGCAACATAGTCCTTGCATTGAGCCCATATATCCATTGTCAGACTTTGCCGCGCATCGCATCCAAATACTCAACAACGTGATTAAGGCCCTGGACCGTTTGCACCTGCTCGGCGGGGATGCCGCCGGTATGCCGGTTTTCCGTGTGCATCCAGTGTTTCATGTCAGCGGCATTGCCGCCCACCAGCACATACAGGCTGCGGTAACAACGAATCACCAACAAGGCAAGTTCGCCGGATTTGCTATCGGGGTCAATACCGCGGCCAATGGAAGTGCGGTCTTTGCCGATGACTTTACCAATTTCCGCTTGCGACAGGCCCAGCGCCTTGCCGGCATTTAGCAGCGCTTTGGCCAGAACACTGCGATTCTCCGCAGCAGGGGCTCTTAAAACTGCCATATCAGGTTACCTCACCATTGTGGTATATACACAATATAGACATAAAATGACGTATTTGCAACATTTTATTCGGGTTTAAACGCTAAACCGGAAAAAAATTTATTATATATCAATAAGTTATTGTTTTCTCGCGGATGGGATGTGTTCAATAATGGATTTGCAGCAATGCGTGGCAAAAAATAACGTCGATGGTTGCCGGCTTTGATACCCGGTCGTCCGCACTTGTTGCGCCATATGACGGCCTGGCAGTTGTTTTATGAATTTCCAAGTAGACCATCTTCCCCGGATTTCGCTTCTTGTTGAGCACTGTTGATTTTGGTGAATCTGAATAGCGATATCGCAATTAGGTGGCGCGGTATTGTTATATTCGCGCTGCATTCGGCCTAAAGCGTGCGCGCAGCACGGTTACACGAATGGATGTTTTAAGAGGTGGCTACCTCTTCGAGGTAAAAAGTATAGCGGTTTTTGCCTTTGTTCTTAGCGCGGTACATGGCCTGGTCCGCTTTATTGATGAGTTCATCGGGCGTGGAGCCGTGGTTGGGGAACAGGCTGATACCAATGCTGGCGGTGACGTGGACGACCTGAGTGTTGATCGTCATGGGTTCGGATAACAGCCGGATGAGTTTTTGGGACAGTTCACGCAGATCTTCCGGGTTGTGCAGTCCATGCAGTAGCAAACCAAATTCGTCGCCGCCCAGGCGGCAAATTATGTCGCTCTTGCGGACAAAGTCCTTTAAACGGCCGGCGACAATTTTCAATGTTTCGTCACCGTAGTTATGCCCGTAGGTATCATTGATATCTTTGAAACCATCGAGGTCGATGAACAGGATAGCGAAACGGTGTTGATAGCGTTCGCCGGCGCCGATTTCTTCTTCAATGCGTTGGAAAAAATAGCCGCGATTTGCCAACTCCGTTAGTCCATCGTGTGTCGCTGCATACAGGGTTTGGTCCAGTTGCTGTACCAGCCGGTCGTTGAGCAGGTGAAGGCGCTTTATTAATACCAGGTAAAACAACGGCAGCACGATCATGCCGCTGGCCAGGCCGATTGCGCCGGGAATGTTCTGACTCCAGTATGAGCTTAGTGATACGCTGGTAAGAAAACCACACAGTCCAATCACCATCGAGATGAGCAGGCTTTGGGGGCCAAAGCGCATGCCATTACCGACAATTACCCACAAATATAATGGGTATAACGCGGTTCCCAAAGAATTCACGAAGTACATGGCCAGGGACAGGGTGGCAAGGTCAGCAACAATAGCGATGACGCGCCTTGCGATAAAGTCGCCGGGAAAACGGTGGATCAGGGCCGCCCAGACCACCCCAAAGGCAAAATAGGCGCCACTGATTGCGGGCGCATGTACCGTTAGTGAGCCAAATAGATAGAAGGGGGTTAGTACGATGGTGAGTATGCCCATAATGGCGATACGGGCCACTGCCTGCGATAATTCTTCGTCTTGTATGTGCCGCAGCAAGTAATCATGTTTCATGATATGTACTATGTCGTATTGATCCCCGTAGGGCATCGCCCCAAATGAAACACTATTAATTTGTTATCGGCGACAGGGGCAATTATTTAAACGATTTGTAGCCGGTTCACCATCCGGGTTGCACCGGTTGTGGGCGATGCAAAACTAACCGGAATTGTCGCGCAGCAGACTAAAAAATAAGGTTTTTTGACTCGATTATACAGCCAACCATATCCCGCAGTAACATTGATGCCGGCGCGGGAGCTTCCAATTGGTCCAATTGGTATTGTGCACCGTTCACAATGATGGATTCGGGGTTGCCATGGTACGTTGGTTATATAGGTTACTAAAGTAAGTCGCCATTACCCCGGTAATCCATTTCAGCAACGGGGCCTGTTAATTTTGCCGCCTGAAATTAAGGTGCTAATTGTATCATGGTCGCCATGATCTATGGTAAGCACCAACTGTATCGCCCGTTGTTGCACGGGATCTTAGAAATACCAGGCTAATTCCAGCTGAAGATAGTCATCGTTGCGGAAACTGTATAGGGGGTCGTCTGGTTGCAGGTTGGAGAATGCGCGTATTTCGGCACTGAGTTTCCAGGCGTTGCCAAGGCGGCGGCTGGCTTCCAGATTGAACATGTGGCCGTCGTGGTCTATGTCGAAAATGAACCCCGCCAGGAGTTCGGTGGACTGGATGTCGTTGAGGGTAAATCGCGCGCCCATCATCAGGTCATTTTGGAAAGGTGTCGGCGCTTGTTCGCCCCGGTCGTCGTAAAGGTATTCGGCGATGACGCCCAGGTCCATGCGGGTGTTGAAGATTCCCACTAAGGTATATTCAAAACCGCCGGTTGCGGCCGTGTAACGATCGCCCTGGCCGCCGCGGCTGATGACTTCCAGTTTCCACAGCCAGTCGCCGACCGTGGCCTGCGCGTCGAGGCCGGTTTGGTTAATAATGTTGTACACCGGTATTAGCGCGGTTGGGTTGGCGGCATTGGGAGTAAGCACTGGATCACGGCCGGTGCCGTAAAAATAACTGACACCAATGTCCCAGATATCAATAAATCGAGACCAGCGGGCAGCGAAGTCGATGTGTTTGTTTTCGGCGCCGGATTCATAAACGGGGTGATCGGTGTCCACGGGCACTTTTGTACGCAACCGGCCTTTGCCGCCGGGAAAAGTGCGTTCACGAAATCCCGGTAGTACAAATAAATCGACCGTGCCCCATTCGTTGATCAGCGCCAGGTTTACCATAGGCTGGCCCAGCTTGTCTTCGCCGTCGATGTCTTCCACCAGGTCGGTCTGGTTGATGATATCCACCAGGTGTTGGGACTCGGTGACGCCCCAGAACACTTTGCGAATGCCCACCCGCAATTCCCAGGCTTCGCTGGCTTTTAACCACGACAGTTCGCGAATGTCACCATGCGTGCGTTCGGCGTCATTTTTGTCAACCCGGATGAATGGTGTAAACACAAAACTCTGATCCCCATCGTCCCATTGGCTGTAATATTCCGGTTGTGTGGAAAACGATATATCGCTGTCTTCAAATTGATCAGGAAATAACGGGTTACCAGGGAACAGTCGGGCTTCACCGGCAATATAACCCGTCCATTCGCCGTTGTCGTCATCGCCACTTTCCTCAGCGTATGCGGAAGAAAATGTTATTGTCGATGCGAAACATACTGCTAACAGCCAATGTAAGGTGATTCTTGCCATTAACGCGCTCGTTTCAAACTATTGCGGTCGAAATCCCGGTCCGTAAAGCCATTGTCGAATTCATAATTTTTCCACAACAGCGTCGTACTTTTTTTAGTGATGTGATTGACCATTTCCATGCGGTCCGGACGCCAGAATTTACCCAGATATTGTTTATAGTCATGGTAGGTCAGGGTCTTGAGCAGTTCACCCTTGCGGTCGTAGAAATCGATCTTTAACGGCTGGTACATTTGTTTGTCGATCCACGCCACTTGCTTGGAATAACCGGAATGCTCATAAGCGGGGTACCTTTCCACTACGAATGTGTCACGCCCATCATATTTTTCGTCCCGCAACCATTTATAGGTAAACTTATCCACTTCCTGGGACGTGATGTCTTCGTAGGCGAATTCACTGCCCATAAAGGGGCCGGATTTATTGTTGGACGAAATGCGCTTGACGCGTTTCAGCGCCGGCAGGAACAGCCATTGGTCATCGGGTTTTTGGGCGTGGGTATAGCTTAGAAAAGCGGTGCCCTGTACGTCGCGGGGACTGTCGAAAATGGACATGGTTTTGTCACCGTCGCCACTGACTTCCAGTTGCCGGTTACGGATTTTGCGCTTGGTTTCCTGGCCCTGGCGGTTGCGCAGGATCATCACCAGGTCCGATTTTTGATCTTTCCATCCCGTATCACGCTTGTCCGCCTCCTGGGCGATGGCCAGACCTTTTTCCTGTGGTGTTAATGCCTCGGCGTTATCCGGCAGCGGCAGAATCAGCAACGCGGCGAGCATTATCCATTTGTTCATCGTTATTCTCCTCAAGTTTCATCAACAGCGGCGGCAGGAAGAAGAAATCCGCAATGAGCGCCAGGGCGATGACGATCGCGGTCAGTGTACCCATGCCCGAATTGAGTTTAAAGGCCGACAATGATAACACCAGAAAGCCGATCACCAGCACCACGGAGGTGGTGAACAACGCCATACCTACCGTATGAAATGCGTATTTAGTTGCTTCCTGCGGACTTAAGTTTTGTTCCCGCCGTGCTCTCAGGTATTTGCTTAGAAAGTGTACCGTATCATCGACCACGATCCCCAGCGTCATGCCCATGACCACGGACAGGGCAAGCCCAACCTCGCCGACGAATATGCCCCATAATCCAAACCCCATAGCGGCCGGCACCAGGTTGGGAATCATACTGACCAGGCCGATTTTAAGCGAGCGAAGCGCGAAAATGAGAATCATGGAAATCAGGATCAGCGCCACCGTTGTTCCCAGCAGCATGCTTTTGATGTTGCGCTTACCGATGTGGGCGAACATGATGCTGGTGCCGCTGCCCTCGGGGTCTTTGATGGTGGTGGTATTGTCCGCCAGCCAGTGGTCTGCGCGGTCTTCCAGCGCCAACAGATCATTGGTGGACAGGGTTTGCAGGGTGACGGTAAACCGGGTAGCCGATTTATCAATATTGATCTGGTTGTTTAGATCCAGACCGTAAGGCAGTGACATTTCATACAGCAGCAGGTATTGGGCCGCCAGGTTACGTTCCCGTGGTATGCGGTAATAGTTATCGTCGTCGCCGTGCATGTTTTTGTTCAGCCGCTTCATCATGTCAGTGAAAGTATTGACATGGACGACCTCCGGCTGCTGCCGGTACCACTGGGCAAATTTGTCGACGTCACGGATAAACTGCGGGTTGCTGATGCCACCCGGTTCCCCGGCATCCAGCGAGTAGTCAATCAGATAAAGGCCGCTAAGGTTATTTATGAAATAATCGGCATCGCGGCGAAATTCGATGCTGTCGTCAAAATAATGTACGAAGACATCGTTAAGTTCATTGCGGGGAATGAATGACACCAGGGTAACCACCATGACCAGCATGCCCCACATCAGCGGTTTGCGCCGGTTAACCACGAATGCTCCAATGTGGTCCATGGTAACGAAGCCGTCACTTTCCTGCCGGACTTTGACGTGCACCGGCATCAGTGTCATAAACGCGGGCAGGAAAAACACCGTATATACGAAGGAGGACAATACACCGATGGCCACCATGTTGCCCAGGTGCCTGAAGGGCGGTACGTCGGCGAAGTTCATGGACAGAAATCCCAGCGCCGTAGTGGCGCTGGCCAGAAACACCGGCTGCATGTTGACGCGCAGGCTTTCGACCATGGCGGCTTTTTTTTCCATGCCGCCGCGCATTTCGTGCAGAAACGTTACCAGGACATGGACGGCGTTGGCGATGGCAACGGTTAATACAATGATGGGTGTCGATGCCGATGGCGGAGTGATGGGAAATCCCAGGTAGCCGCCCATGCCCATCGCGGTGAGGATAGAGAACACTATAATCAGCATTGTGCCGACAGTCCCGCTAAATCCTTTGAGTAACAGTCCCAGCGTAATCAGCATTAACAGGAAACTGACGGGAACCAGGAACTGCATGTCAGCCTTGGATGCTTCGGAAAATGCATTATTCATCAATACGACGCCGCTGAGACGAATATCCACGGACGGGTATTGTTGTTCGAAGCGTTTCGCCACGTTCCGGGCGAAGTCGACGACGTGAGGTACTTCCTTGCTGGGATTTTTTCCGGGTAACTGGATGGTGACATTAATACCGGTAACATGCCCCTGTTGTGAAATTAGCCGCCGTACCAATAACGGTTCGGTCAATGCGACGTTTTTGATTTTTTTCAGTGCCGCCGCGTCAAGTGTTGCGTTCGCAGGCACAAGATCGCGGACGGTAAGGTCATCACCATTGGCTTCGGTGTATTGAAAATTGGTGATGGAGTCGACGCGGATGGAGTAGGGTAATTGCCAGGCTTCTTTGGTCAGAGCCTGGATGACCTTCAGGGTGTCGGGGGTGAAAACATTGCCATCTTTGGGGGTTACCACAAACATGACGTTGTCGTTTTTGGTATAGGTTTTTTCTAGGGCATCAAACGCCTTGAGTTGGGGATTGTCATCACTGAAAAAAACCCGGTAATCCGTCGTGAACGACAAAAACCGGCCGCCGCTGGTTGTGGTTCCCACCAGTAGAATGGTAAGCGCAATGGCAATAAATGGATGGTTGATCACCCATTGCGCGTAGCGGGTTACGCCAGTGTTTTGATTCATGGCGATCGAAGAACTCCCTCTGGAAAGAATCGTGATTGGGTTTTTCGTTTTCAGCGATGTAGCAAATAGTGGTTGGCTGCGCAAAATACGCGCGATACCTTATATGTGCAGCACCTACATGCTGCAGTACTTACATGTGCATTTCCTACATGTGCAGTACCTACGACCCCCGGTCACTGCATCGAATGCTGACAGGTTAGCAGCGCAGGTATCTTGCTATTGACGACTCACTACCTGATTTGTATCAAATTTCCCGAATGCTTACGCCTTTCAATACGGTACTGGCGCGGAGTGTTTATGACGAATCCTCAACCAGGTGCCTGCAACCAGCACATTAATCAATTTCCACCGTCGCGGCTTTGTTGTAACGGTGTTGTTGAAAGCGTGTGACTGTAGCGTGGAAAATTTACTTTTGATTTACATCCAGCAAACGTCGTTAAACCCGTTCCATCGGACGAAAGGCTAAAGCCTGAAAAGTGAATAATCAAGTAAATATTAACGTTTAGGACTCGTTTGTTTTGTCCCTGGCATAAAAAATTTTAAAAAGGCAACAACCAAGAAAAAATCGATATGGTTGTGAAAGGACCATGTTGCATAAATGTCGTCCAGTTGTTATGAGACTATGGTAACAAGGTTGGATTACGGATCTGCTACTGGGCGCGTACAATGGTTATGGTGTTTTTGAAAACACTTCAAAAGCAGACGCACACCGCCGGCGGCGGGATAAAGTTCGTGTGTTGGTGGAAGATCGGCCGTGGTTTGAAAGACCCAGGTTGTTTTGTCGTTAAGCTTGAGGTTCTCCGTGAATACAGCTTAATGATAAACGAGCGTAAAGTATTCCGTTTGTTGTTAATGGTACTGCAAAATGCCATCACTTCAAACTTCAATCGCGTTTATCTGGCAAAGACAACGAAGGGCGTGATTACGCCTGCCTCGACGATAAGACCGCGGTTGATTGCGGTTGATAATCGTTATGGCCGTTTGTTGTTGCTGTTACGCTGGTTATTATTGCAAAGCGGGGCAAGTCAACGTGAGGCCGTAGTTTCCATTGTATAGTGCCTGGACATGCCTGTTAAAACAGCCAACGTGGATGCCCATCTATCCGCCGGTGCCGACAATAATCATTGTGAGGAAACGAAACGCAGAAATAACGCCGCGGATGCGTGTTCAACACTATCCGCGGCTAATCATCAATGGACTGGTCAGCCTAATTAATGTTATCGCGCCAGGGATTCATGGTGCACAGGCGCGTGTATTCGTCTTCGAAAAAGAATTTGCTGTCGCCAAACGCGGGTTTGAGATCGTTGAGCCAGGTGGCGTTTTCGTCGTAGCGGGCAAAAAACGGGCGCTGTACCCAGTCGGGATTGCGGCCCTGGATGAACCTCAATACAAACACTTTTTCGTTGTTGATTTGTGAAACGCCCTGGATTTCCACTTTGCCGGGGCCGGTGCTCATGCTGGGGCCACGTGCAGTGCGGCCCAGGCCCGAAACCTGTTGTATGGCATCGCGATAGATCTGCCCTGCCTTTGCCAGCGATACTTCGAAGTAACGCTTTGCACCGGTGTCGCGCTCAACAAACATGTAATAGGGGATGATGCCCAGCTTGACTTGCGTCTTCCACAATTGTGCCCAGTCACCGGCGTTGTCATTGATATTGGCCAGCAGTGGGCCCTGGCTGCGTATTGTGGCGCCGGTATTTAAAATGCGTTCGATAGCGTCGCGGGCGATGTGAGTGTGCAGTTCCCGCCAATGGTTGTAATGAGCCATGATGGCGACGTGTTTGCCGGCGCGCACCAGCTTTTCCATCAAACGTAACAGGTCGTCGGCATCCGGATCGGTGACGAACCGTTGCGGCCAGAAGGTCAGGGCCTTGGTGCCAATGCGGATGGTTTGCACATGATTGAACTGCGGCTGTGTCAGCGGGGTGAGGTATTGTTCCAGGTGGCGGGTTTTCATCACCATTGGATCGCCGCCGGTGATCAGCAAGTCACTGATTTCATGATGCTTGCCCAGATAACGGTGCAGCTTTTCGGTTTCCTTGGCGGCGAAGCGCAGCTCCTTGTCGCCGATGAACTGGGCCCAGCGAAAACAGAACGTGCAATAGGCATGGCAGGTTTGCCCCTGGCTGGGAAAGAACAACAGGGTGTCACGGTACTTATGCTGCATGCCTTCCAGTTTGCCCCCGTCCAGCACCGGGACGTTGTGCTGCTGCTGGCCAGCGGGGTGCGGATTCAAATTGCGGCGAATATCGGCGATAGTGGCTTTAACTTCGTGGTCCGGTGCGTCGCCGCGAAACAAGCCGGTCAACTTGCTGAGTTCTTCCGGCGCCAGCATACCCGGCTGGGGAAAGGTCAGTTGGAACATGGGATCGGTGGGGACGTTATCCCAGTCGATCAACTGATCAATGACGTATTGGTTGACGCGAAACGGCAGCACGTTGGCCACTGCATACATCTGCAGCCGGATGTCCGCAGGGATTTTGGCAATTTGAGGAATCTGGTCCCACTGTTTGACGGTATAAACCTTGTAACGATTCCGGTTATTCGGCTGCTGGTTGTCACGCTGCGCAAGATTGCTCATGTTGATTATCGGCGTCATTGGTACTCCTCGGCTTGTCTAATTCTCGTTTTGATTGTTACCGGCGGTGGTAGGACGGCGGGCCGGCGCGCCAGCCTTTTTCCCAGACACAATCGGGTGACCGGTTTGCGGGCGCCTATCGCCAAACGTTTTAAAACCCGCGACACGGGCCAACGTTTCGATCGTTTACGACGAAAACAGGCTGTACAAAGCAGGATTTAATTTAACGAAATACGATCGTGAATAGACCGCGTTTTCAAAATATGGCGAATTAACAATAAGTTAGGGTCTTTATAATAATTGGCCGGAATCACCGTATCCCGGCCCTGTGACCCCCTCTTCACAGGGCAACACAAGCTAACATGTACTCCTGGTATTTTCAAATCTCTGGACAAAATATGGCCATGTCCGTGTGGATAAATGGTTGCCGGTTGGTCCTGGCCTGACGCTGGCCTCCCGTTGCTGAAGAATGAAGAGGGGGGCCAGTGGATGATGATGACGGTTATTAACGCTGTGATCTGGAGAGTGTGAACACCGTAACAGATTTTGTTACGGTAGTGGCAGAGACCGGTTTTTGTCAGCACCAGTAAAGGTTTATAAGGCATTGCCGATTAATTGATTGAGGTAAAGGGAAAACCAATTACCAGAACTCGAAGCGTTAAATTTGTCTATCATTATATAAAAGGGGCTGTGAATTGATGATGTATGTGCAAATGGAAACTGTACACACCACCAATATCGTGCACGGTCTCTGTAGTATTGGAATACGTCATCACGCCGGCCAACAATTATGATGAAAAGGTTTAAGGACAATAGTTATCTGTTCAGTCAAAACGCCCCCTTTGTTGAAGAACTGTACGCTCAATATTTAAAAAAACCCACCTCTGTTCCCGAAGACTGGCGTCAGTTTTTCGAGCAACTGGCTGTCAACGGTCAGCGCTTTGTCACCGATATTGACCACAAACAAATTCGCGATGAGTTTGCACGCCGCAGCCGGGAGTCTCGCCACCCTGTTTCCCGTCATGCCGGTGCCTTGAGTGCGGCGGCGGAAAGCAAACAGGTGCAGGTTTTACAGTTAATCAACGCTTATCGTTTCCGTGGCCATCAAATGGCGAACCTGGATCCACTGGGTCTGCAGCCCCGTCCGTTGGTGCCGGAACTGGATCTGCCTTACCACGATTTATCCGAAGATGATCTGGATACGGTGTTTAACACCGGCTCACTGGCCGGACCCCGCCAGGCAACGTTGCAGGAGATTCTCGATACGGTCCGCGAGACTTATTGTGGACACGTTGCCTCGGAATATATGCATATCACCGATACCGAGGAGAAACGCTGGATTCAGCAACGTCTGGAAAGTATGCACGGCCGGCCTGACTACGGTGACGAAAAAAAATTCCAGATCCTGCAGCGGCTGGTGGCGGCCGGCGAGTTTGAAAAATACCTGCATACCCGCTACGTCGGTCAGAAACGGTTTTCCCTGGAAGGGGCCGAAAGCCTGATTCCCATGCTCGATGAGTTACTGCAGCGGGCCGGTGAACACGACGTGACCGAAGTGGTCATCGGCATGGCGCACCGCGGCCGGTTGAATGTGTTGACCAATATTCTGGGCAAAGCGCCCGGCAGCCTGTTTTCCGAATTTGAAGGCGTTGCCGACCCTAACGGCTCGGGATCCGGCGACGTGAAATACCACATGGGATTTTCATCCGATATTCAGACTGCCGGCGGGATCGTACACGTTGCCCTGGCCTTCAATCCGTCTCACCTGGAAATCATTAATCCGGTCGTGGAAGGATCGGTGCGCGCCCGCCAGCAGCGCCGCAATGACAAGCAGGGCAACCTGGTTATCCCCGTGTTGATTCATGGTGACGCCGCGTTTGCCGGCCAGGGCGTGGTTATGGAAACCTTCCAAATGTCCGAAGCACGCGGTTACACCACCGGCGGCAGCGTGCACATTATAATTAATAACCAGATCGGTTTTACCACCAGTAATCCACTGGATGCCCGGTCAACGGTTTATTGCACCGAAGTCGCACGAATGGTGCAGGCGCCGATCTTTCACGTCAACGGCGACGATCCGGAGGCCGTTGTGTTTGTTACCCAACTGGCGCTGGATTATCGGATGAAATTTCACAAGGACGTGGTGGTTGACCTGGTTTGTTATCGGCGTTATGGCCATTCGGAAGCGGACGAACCGTCGGCCACACAGCCGGTGATGTATAAAACCATCCGCAAACACAAGCGCGTCAGTGAACTTTACCTGGAGAGCATGTGTAATGCCGGCATTTGCCCGGTGGATGAAACACGGGTGATCGCGCAGGAATACCAGGACGCGTTGGATGGCGGTGAACTGGTGGCTCCCAATATCGTGACCGAGCCTTTTGAAAAACCCTATTGGGTGGACTGGCGGCCACATTTAAAGGCGCGGCCGGGGGACATGGTGGATACGACGGTTACACGGGAAGATGTCGCGGGACTGACCAAAAAATTGTGTCACGTTCCGGATACGATTTCCGTCCACAGCCAGGTGGAACGTATTCTCGAAAGCCGCCTGCGCATGGCAGTGGACGACGAACCGATGGACTGGGGTTTTGCGGAAACGATTGCTTATGCTTCGCTGGTCACTACGGGTTACCCGGTGCGTCTCAGCGGGCAGGATTCGGGACGGGGTACATTTTTTCACCGCCACGCCATTGTGCACGATCAGATCGATGGTCATTATTACACGCCATTGCAGAATTTGTCCGACGATCAGGAAGAATTTACTATTTATGATTCGCTGCTTTCCGAGGAAGCGGTGCTGGGATTCGAATACGGCTTCAGTACGGCGGCGCCTTATGCGCTGGTGATCTGGGAAGCGCAGTTTGGTGATTTTGCCAACGGTGCCCAGGTGGTCATCGACCAATTCATCAGCTCCGGGGAAGCCAAATGGGGTCGATTGAGCGGTTTGGTGATGTTTCTACCCCATGGTTTCGACGGCCAGGGGCCGGAGCACTCATCGGCGCGGCTGGAAAGATATTTGCAACTGTGCGCCGAAGACAATATGCAGGTGGTTGTACCGACACAACCGTCACAGATATTTCATCTGTTACGCCGCCAGGTATTGCGCCGTTCGCGCAAACCTCTCATTGTGATGTCACCCAAAAGCCTGCTGCGCCACAAGCTATCGGTGTCCCATCTGGCTGATTTGTGTGACAACGGGTTCCTGCCGGTAATTGGTGAAACGGACGATATTGATGCCAATCGGGTAAACCGGGTCATTCTATGCAGTGGCAAAGTTTATTTTGATTTACTGGACGCGCGGCGTGAACGCGAAATTGACGATGTTGCTATTCTTCGCATTGAAGAACTCTATCCGTTCCCCGCATCATTGGTGGCTGAACAGTTGTCACAGTATGTCAACGCTTGCGAGGTCACCTGGTGCCAGGAAGAACCGTTGAACCAGGGTGCGTGGCGATTTGTCAATCCTTATCTGTCAGATCTGATCGGGCCCAATCAGACGCTGTCGCTGATCAGCCGTCCGGCGGCCGCATCGCCGGCAGTGGGGTATTATCAAAAGCATATTGAACAGTTACAGGCGCTGATCAATGAAGCCATGGGGGAGAACCGCGATAGTAGCAGCGAGAGTAACAAAAGTGACATGGGTTACAGGGAGATCCGATAATGTTAGTTGATGTAAAAGTGCCGGTATTGGCCGAATCGATAACGGAAGGTACGCTGGCATCATGGAACAAGAAACAGGGGGAATACGTACATCGCAATGACAACCTGGTGGACATGGAAACCGACAAGGTTATGCTGGAAATTGTGGCACCCAAGGATGGTGTGTTAAAGGAGATTATCAAGTCCGAAGGCGAAACCGTAGGCAGTAACGAAGTGATCGCGGTTATAGATACCGAGGCGCAAGCGACATCCGGTCCTGCGCCATCTGCCGAGATTGCCGATAATGTCAGGCCCATCAAGCAGCCTGCCGAAAAACCCATGGGCGAAGCGGCCAATGAGCCACAACCGGCGGAAACCGCTGTTGGTGATGACATTATTAGCGACCAGGTTGCCAAGGCGGACGATGATGCTGTTAACAAGAAAATTGTGGATGATTTAAGTCTTAGTCCGGCGGTGCGAAAACTGGTCACGGAGAACCGGCTTGATCCTCATAACATCAAGGGTTCCGGCAAGGACGGGCGAATTGTAAAAGGGGATGTGCTGGAGTATCTGGATCATCTGGATCATGTTCAATCCGCCACGCGGCAGGAGCAGGCACCGGTATCCGAGGCGCAACCCCATCCCGCTCCTGTATCTGCACCACAACCAGTGCCGCAGATAGCCGAAGAAGAACGGCCGGAGAAACGTGTGCCCATGAGTCGATTGCGCCAACGGGTGGCGCAGCGCCTCAAGGAAGCTCAGAATACCGCCGCTATTCTCACCACGTTTAACGAAATTAACATGAAGCCGGTCATGGATCTGCGTGCCCGCTACAAGCAACAATTCCAGGAGCGGCATAACGTCAAACTGGGTTTTATGTCGTTTTTCGCCAAAGCGGTGGTTGAGGCGCTAAAACAGTTTCCGGTAATTAACGCCACCATGGACGGCGACGAGATCATTTATCACGGTTACTTTGATATCGGTATTGCGGTGGGTTCGCCGCGTGGCCTGGTGGTCCCTATTTTGCGAAACGTTGACACAATGAGTTTTGCCGACGTTGAGATCGCGGTGCAGGATTACGGCAAGCGCGCCAGGGATGGAAAACTTTCGCTGGATGAACTGACCGGAGGAACGTTTAGTATTTCCAACGGTGGGGTATACGGTTCCATGTTGTCGACGCCCATTTTGAATCCACCGCAAAGTGCCATATTGGGCATGCACAATATCGTGGACCGACCGGTGGTGGAAAACGGAGAAATTGTGGTAAGGCCGATGATGTATGTCGCCTTATCCTATGATCATCGTATCATCGATGGTCATGATGCTGTCTTGTTTCTGGTGACTGTCAAACAAATAATCGAAGACCCCACCCGTATTCTGCTGGACATCTAAAAGCACAATCGGCAGGGTGATCTCTACAAAAATCGGACAAAGGATATGCCATGACTGATTACGATGTCATTGTTATCGGGGCAGGGCCCGGTGGTTACGTTGCCGCGATTCGCTGTGCGCAATTGGGATTTAAAACCGCCTGCGTTGACAAATGGCTGGACCCGGAAGGTGACCACCGCCTGGGCGGCACTTGCCTTAACGTGGGCTGTATTCCTTCCAAAGCATTGCTGGATTCCTCCCATCACTATTATGCTGTGAAGCATCAGTTTGCCGATCACGGCATTAAGGTGGAAAATGCCACCCTTGATATTCCCATCATGATGAAGCGCAAGGACTCCATCGTCAAAAAGCTGACTGCCGGCATCGCGACTTTGTTTATCAAGAACAAGGTGGACTGGATTAAAGGAACCGGTCGTTTGCTGTCGAACAATACCGTCGAAGTAACCGCTGTCAAAGGTGAGGAAGCTACCCAGCAACTGGGAGCCAAGCATATTATCATCGCCACCGGGTCGGAGCCCGCCGAGCTGGAGATGGCGCCCACCGACGGTAATCTGATTGTTAATTCCACCCATGCGCTTTCCTTTGGCAAGGTGCCCGATCGGCTGGGTGTCATTGGTGGCGGTGTCGTGGGTCTGGAAATGGGCAGCGTTTGGAATCGACTGGGTTCGAAAACGGTGATTTTCAACCGCAGCGACCGGTTTCTGCGTCACGTTGACCAGGAAGTTGCCCAGGTTGCGTTCAAGCAATTGCAGGAGCAGGGGCTTGAATTCCGGCTCGGTATGCATATCAAGGATGTGAAACTCAATGCAAATACAGTAACGGTTCATTTTGAAGACGAGCAGGGCGAACGCAGCGAGGAGTTCGACAAGTTGCTGGTAGCCACGGGTCGCAAACCCAATACCGAACAGTTGTGTAGCCAGGAAGTGGGTCTTAAAATGAATCAGCGCGGTTTCATTGAGGTAGATGACTTGTGCCGTACCAGTTTGCAGGGTGTCTATGCCATCGGTGATGCGGTACGCGGCCCCATGTTGGCGCACAAGGCATCGGAAGAAGGCGTTGCTGTTGCTGAAATGATCGCCGGCCAGGCGGCCCATGTGAGTTTTAACAAAGTGCCATGGGTGATTTATGTGTGGCCGGAAATTGCCTGGGTGGGAAAAACCACCGAGCAACTAGAAGAAAAAGGTATTGGTTATAAACGCGGCGTGTACCCCTTGTTTGCCAATGGCCGTGCCATGGCTATGAATGAGACTGCCGGTCTGGTCAAGGTATTAAGTGATGCTAAAAGCGACAAGATTCTGGGTGTCCATATCTACGCGCCCAATGCGTCGGAAATGATCGCCGAGGCCGTGGTTGCCATGGAATTTTCAGCATCGGCGGAAGATATTGCCCGCACGATTCATGCTCATCCCACCCTCTCCGAAGCACTGCACGAAGCGGCATTGGCCTGCGACAAACGCGCCATCCATTATTAGATTATTAGCAGCCTTTACCGCGTAAGCAGTAATGTTAACACTTGCTATTTTGCGTTACTGTGGCCAAACTGTTTTTGACGGCTGATTAACGTAAAGGTGTGATAAATGTCCCTGCGAATTATTATCAACGACAAGGAATGTACCCGTCCTATCGTTAAATACGGGTTGGCGGTTGCGGTGCTGATTGGCACCATTGCCATTGCCGGACTGATTGTTTTCGTGCTCTTGCCGATCATCGGTGTATCTATTGCGGCGACTATGGGTTTGGTGATTATGATTGCGGTAGGTATATTTGCCGCGGCGGTTGCGGCGACACTGGGTAGCGCCATTTTATCGGTACTGATTGTGTTCGTTGATTATCTTGCCAGTAAATTTGGCCGGCGCCACTAATAACATCCGATCATTTCTCATCCGGCCATTGCCGACAACAAAGGCAAAGCACCAACACGATGATATATTCTTAAAATCAATCAACACCTTCATCGCACAGGGAATTTGGCGGCCGCAGTCATTATTGCGTGTCATTGACGATGGGCGCCGATTCCAGCAGTTGCGCTCAACGCCAAAAAGGATTGGGTGGTGCGGATCTATGGCGCAACGCTGTCGGTGGTTAATCTGATCCCCAGCGGTCCGCGCGGGACATAAACCTGTTGTTGTTGACCGTTTCTTTCTATGGTGACCGCAACGGTAGTGTCCGGGTCGCCTTCACGGGTGGCGGTTGTCAGGTCGTTCCAGTTGTAAATTCGTTCGTTGCCGTATTGTAATATGATATCACCGGTTTGCACGCCGGCGTTGTCGGCGGGCGATCCTCCCAGTACACTTTGCACCACGACGCGGTTGGATTGGCCGGTGGCATAGAGATAGGCATCGTATTCCGACCCGCTTAATTCGGACCTCAATGCCTTGGTGCGGTCAGCGATTTGTTTTGCTTTGTCCCGGTAGCGTTGCGTTCCCATCCAGCCTTCGCGGGTGGCCTGGTCCCGTAAATACAGTTTTTCCATTTCAGCCTGTTCGAAAGCGTCCTTGATATAGTCGACGCGACCCGGGTCAATACCGGCGTCCACCAGGGCTTGTTCATTGAACCAGTTGGTTTCCTGTGAGGTCGTGGTAATGGCATGGGAGGCTTGCCCTGTTGGGGTATCGTCTGTGGCTCGATTTGCCCTGTTTTTGGTATCCGCTGCGCCGTTGGCGATGGAATCTTCCAACAGGACGATGCGTTGTTCCAGCCGGCGGCGTTTGTCAATTTCCTCGTCAACACGCTTTTGAAGGGTTTTTACCGCTTGTTTCAATTGAGCGTAATCATGGTCGGGGTCACTTTGGCGTTTTCCGGTAGCGGAAAACGGATTGTCCGGCTGTGGTGGTGACGGTTGCCGTGCCTTTTTAGCCTCGGAGGTGCTGGAAACCATTTCGCCGTCATCGGAGGAATTTAACGTTGCACCGATAACGGCTCCGATTCCCAGCAAGCCGGCGATCAGAAAAATGTTATGTTTCATTGAGTTGCTCTGGATAATAGTCAATCAGTCGCGGTAGCAGCGTAAGGTGCCTGTTAACGTATCCATTTTAGAGTTGTGGCAACACCGGGAGTTCAGACCGGATGAATTGGCGGCCGTTTTCCGTAGAATTCTGCCGGTTTTTTGGCGATTACTGTCTGATCCATGTAACAGGCCAGGGCCAATCTATCCATTCCATTAGCTGCCAATGGGTGCTATGTGCCGCGCCAGTCGCCGTCGCGAATACGGTTAATGGCCGCTGCCAGTTCGTAAAGCCGCGGCATGGCCAGTTTGCCCACCTTGTAGGGGCTGATCATATCCAGGCCCTGTGTTTCCACGTCCTGCATGAGTTGTTGCAGCCCGGGAACCAGGGAGTCATGGCCACGCGCATAACGTTGAGCATAAAGTAATATCATTAAACCGATTGCGCGCGTCTGGCCGATATCAATCAATTGTTCCACCAGGGACAGGTCGATACGGTGTTCGCCGTACAACAACGTTTGTAGTTCCTTGGTGTCAATTTTAACATCGCGGTTACGGCGTGAGGCATCCAGCGTTGAAGGTCCCGGCAGCCTTTTGGACTGGCGCTCAAAGGGTGGTAAGTCATCGGGAGCCTCTGCAATAGCGGGATTTTTTCCCTGGGTCAGTGCCTTGGCCTGCGCGGTGACGTCATAGGGCTCATAAGCATCCATCATGATCACGGTGTCGGCAATATCGAAATAGTCGCCGGAGCCGCCCATGACAATGACCGATGATACCCCGTGCTGTTCGTATAATTCACGGATACGATTCACCAGCGGTGTAATAGGTTCTTTTTCGCGGGCGACCAGCGTCTGCATGCGTTCATCGCGAATCATGAAATTGGTTGCGCAGGTGTCCTCGTCAATTAACAATACTTCAGCGCCGCACTCGAAGGCTTCGATAATGTTGGCAGCCTGTGAGGTACTACCGCTGGCGTTTTCCGTGGTGAATTGTTTGGTATCACGGCCAAATGGCAGGCGGTCGATAAAAGGACTGATGTTGACTTTGGAAATGGATCGGCCGTCTTCGGCTCTTACCTTGACCGCGGTAGGGTTGGTGACGATTTTTTCGCGGCCGTCACCCGGAATGTGATTATAGGGACCGCGTTCCAGCGCGTGAAGCAAGGTTGACTTACCGTGAAATCCACCGCCGACGATCAGCGTTACGCCTTCCGGTATACCCATTCCCCTGACAGCGCCCCGGTTGGGTAGCTGAAATTCCTGTTCCAGCGATGGCGGAGAACGGAAGCGAATGACATCTTTTTCCAGTGGCCGGTCGTCGATGCCACTGCGCCGCGGCAACACGGCATCATTGGCGACAAACGCCACCAGTTTCTGCTGTTTTAATCGTTGCCGCAGCACGTGTTGGTCTTCGGCGGATGCAACGTGTTGCTTGAGTGCCTCAGCAGGTAAACTGCTATAGTGCAGCGCCCGTTCCACGACAACCGGCAATTCGTTGAAAAACATTTCAATGGCCTGCCTGCCCGCCACGCGTCTGCCCTGGGCCGGCAGCCCCATCACAAGGCGGGTGTCAATCTGGTCGGGTTCGATGATTACTGCGTTGCGCCGCAGAATCTGTTGCCCGCTGGTATCAATAGCGATGATGCCGCTGCAGCCGCTGCCGCGGTTGCCCCGCATGGTGCGTTTGATCTGTTTTTTGACGGCACGGGCAATAAAATCCTCCAGGGCGATTCGCCGGATGATACTGTCATTGCGGGTCTCCCAGAATTGATCCGGAAATTGCGCGACTGTCATGGGAATCTGGA